>JBDSSR010000207.1:0-6696 GCA_039928675.1 Sphingomicrobium sp.
ACGACCTCATAGCCCTCCATCGCCGCCTGAAGAGCGCAGATCGGATCGATTTCGGTCACCAGCACGCGCGCTCCGCCGTTGCGGAGCGACTGGGCGCTACCCTTGCCGACATCGCCGAAGCCGGCGACGCAGGCGACCTTGCCGGCGAGCATCACGTCGGTCGCCCGGCGGATCGCGTCGACCAGGCTTTCACGGCAGCCATAAAGATTATCGAACTTGGACTTGGTCACGCTGTCGTTGACGTTGATCGCCGGGAACGGGAGCTTGCCGGTCTTGGCGAGCTCATAAAGGCGATGAACTCCGGTGGTGGTCTCTTCGGAAACGCCCTTGATCGCCGCGACCGTTTTGGTGAGATAGCCGGGCCGCTCGCCAAGGAAGCGCTTGAGCGTGGCAGCGAATATTTCCTCTTCCTCGTTGGTCGGCTCGAACAGCGTCTCGCCGGCCTCGACCCGTGCGCCCCACAGTGCGAACATCGTTGCGTCACCGCCATCGTCGAGGATCATGTTGCAGGTCGTTTCGGCGCTTTGCCCCGGGGTCCAGTCGAAGATCCGGACGACATAGTCCCAATAGTCTTCGAGGGTTTCGCCCTTGATCGCGAATACCGGGATGTTCCTCGCGGCGATGGCGGCAGCGGCATGGTCTTGGGTCGAATAGATGTTGCAGCTCGCCCAGCGCACTTCGGCACCAAGCTCGATCAGCGTTTCAATCAGCACCGCAGTCTGAATCGTCATGTGCAGCGAACCGGTGATGCGCGCACCCTTGAGCGGCTTGGCCGCCCCGAACTCCTCGCGAAGCGCCATCAGGCCGGGCATCTCGGTTTCGGCGATCTCGATCTCCTTGCGGCCGAAATCGGCAAGGGCGAGGTCCTTCACGATAAAGTCGTCACAACGCGTTTCAGCCTGGGTCGCCACGTCGAAAATCTCCGAATTGGTTTATGGTCGCGCCGATGTTGCAAATGTCCGGGCGCCGTCGCGCCGCCACTAGCTGGGGGGGCACCCAAAAGCAAATATAAAGAATTCTTTATATGTTGGCTTCAGGGCCCTCCGGTCGCTAGGCGACGCCGGTCTCGCTGGTCAGCAGCCGCGGGTCGATACCCTCCGACTTGAACGCCGCTGCCCAGCACTCGTCGCTCGGAGTATCGAACAGGATCCGCGGATCGCCCGCGGCGGTGAACCAGCCATGACGAGTCATTTCCTCGTCGAGCTGGCCTTCGCCCCAGCCGGCATAGCCGAGCGATGCAATCCACCGCTCCGGCCCGCGGCCCTCGGCAATCGCGCGAAGCACGTCGATCGTTCCCGTCATCGCGAACAGTTCGCGCATCTTGCCGTCGACTTCGCCGTTGACGTGAAGCGTGTCCTGGCCGCCCCAGTCACTCGAATGGAGGATAAAACCACGCCCGGGTTCGACTGGCCCACCGTGATGGACAGCGCAATCCGCCACCGCTCCCGGCTCGATGTCGAGCTGGCGAAGCAGGCCGCGGAAGCTGATTCCGGCCCGCTTGTGGCCGATGCCGATGCCGATCGCGCCATTCTCGTCGTGGACGCAAATCGCGATGACCGCGCGCTCGAACCGCGGATCGGCCATTCCCGGCATCGCCAGCAACAGTTTACCCGACAGGAAGCGCGCGTGTTCAGACACGGTTCGACAATGGTCCGCCGCGACTGACGGGGCAAGGGTTGAGCGCCCAGTCCGGCGACCCTATCTGCCGTTTCACCTTTCCTTCCAGGAGTGTTCCCACAATGACCATCCAGATCGGCGACAAGCTGCCCGACGTGCCGCTTGCGATCGCCACCGCCGACGGCCCGCAACCGACGACGAGCGGGGACTTTTTCGCGGGCAAGCGGATTGCCTTATTCGCGGTCCCAGGTGCCTTCACTCCGACCTGCTCGGCCCGCCACCTGCCTTCCTACGTTGAAAAGGCCAATGAGCTTCGCTCCGCGGGCATTGACGAGATCGCCTGCGTTTCGGTCAATGACCCGTTCGTGATGGGCGCGTGGAACGCGCGCGACGGATCACCCGAAGTCGTCATGCTGGCCGACGGCAATGGCGCCTTCGCAGAGGCCGCCGGCCTAAGTATGGACGGAAGCAAGTTCGGGATGGGCACGCGTTCGCAACGCTATTCGATGGTCGTCAACGACGGCACTGTCGAGCAACTGAACGTCGAAGCTCCGGGCGAATATCGTGTTTCCGGCGCCGAATATATGCTGGGCCAGCTCGGCTCCTGAACTATCGTCCGGGGGGTTCGCCGTCCGCTCGTCTCTCCTTGCCGCGATTGCGAAACGTCCTGTTCCGCCGGGCGTTGAGTAGTCGACCCATTTCATCACAGGAGAAACGCGACATGGCTACCAATAACCGATCGACCAGCAAGCGCGGCAGCAGCGCGCGCAGCCGCAGCCACAACAACAATCCCGAAGGTCACAACCAATATACCGGGATGATGACAACAGCCCGGGAAAACCCGCTGACAACCGCTGCCGCGGTCGGCGGCGCGGTCGCCGCGGGTGTGTTCCTGTGGTCGCGTCGCAACCAGATCAGCGATCAGCTAGTCAATCTGTCGGACCAGATCAGCGAATGGCGCGAAAGCTATTCGTCGACCAATGAACTTGGCACCGACTTCGCAAGCAGCGAAAATACGGAGACCGATGCCTTCATCGCCAAAAGTTCGCCGCGCCGATCTGCCGGTCGCAAGACCCAGTCGGAAATCGCCGAAGAAGCACTGACGCTCAAGCAGACGGGTGAGGCCATCGCCTGACCGCCGGCCTGCATCAATCGTATCCAAGGGGCGTCTTCGGGCGCCCCTTTTTTTGCGGGCTTATTTATTCGCTAGAAAGCCCGCGATTTCAGCCCCGAACTCGGGCGTGGTGATCGAGCTCATGTGGGTACCCGGGATCTCGACAAAGCTTCCCTCGCGCAGGGCGTGGGCAAGCTCGGCCGCGGAGCCGTTGTCATCATCCTCGCGCCCGCAAACCACCAGCGTGGGCATTGTCAAGGCATCGAGCCACTCGGGCAAGGTGTCCGCGAAGCTTTCGAGCAACAGCCGGGCGGCGACACGATCGATCTTCTGGCTCTTCATGAATTGTACCGACAGCCAGTGGGGATCGCCCCGCTTTATGCAATCGAACATGGCTATCGCCTCGATGAAGAAGGTCTTGCGCCTCTGCCAGTTCTTCAGGCCGTCGTACCCGACGCCGCCAAGTACCGCCCGTCGCGGCCTCAACCCTTCGCCGACGCCTTCGACAACGGTCCGGGCGCCAAGCGAGAACCCCCCAAGATCGAAGTCGGAAAGGCCGAGCAAGGCGACGAGCTCGGAAAGGTCGCGCGCGAGAATCCCCTTGGGATAGTGACTGGGCTCGTCCGAGCTTTCACTGAGCCCGTGCGCGCGAAGATCGGGCATGATGACCCGAAAGCCCTCGGCCGCGATCTTCGCGGCGGCACCGAACTTTATCCAGTTTGTGTGGGCATCGGAGAACAGGCCGTGGAGAAGCACCACCGGCCGTCCCTCGCCAAGCTCATGATAAGCGAGCTGGACGCCGTCGGAAGCGGTCCAGTCGTGGGTCGTCGCGCCACCCACATCCTATCCTGGGAACTTGCCCGTGGCGGCAAGCCACCGCTCCTTGAGCACCGCATGCTCGTCGGTGCGAAATTCCTCCAGACCCTCGGTATTCAGCCAGGCGCGATGCATGCTTTCGGCGCCAAAGTGATGGGTCGGTTTAAAGCGGGTCGGATCGTCGAAACTCGCGACGGTGATATCCAGATTGCCGCTGCTTTCGATATAGGCGAAGCCAAGCGAAGTGCCGCACTCGCGGCAATATGGCCGCCGGGCGATGGGTGAGCTTTGGTACCAGTCCGGGCCGCTCGCCCACTCGATTTCCTCGTCCTTGACCTGCTTGAAGGCGATCGAAACCGAACCGGTCGCGCGCTGGCACATTCGGCAGTGGCAAAGGTAGGCGTCGTCGTCGTGGACCTGCGCGGTGAAGCGGACCCTGCCGCAAGCGCAGCCCCCAGCCATGAACTCGGCCACTGCTTCGGCCATCAGGCCGCCTTTTTGAGGTGCTTGCGCCCGAGCAACTCGGCAATCTGAACCGCGTTGAGCGCAGCGCCCTTGCGCAGATTGTCGCTGACGATCCACAGCGAAAGGCCGTTGTCGACCGTTGAATCCTCGCGGATTCGGCTGACGTAAGTGGCATAGTCGCCGACGCATTCGACCGGCGTGACATAGCCGCCCGGCTCGCGCTTATCGACTACCATCACGCCCGGCGACTCGCGCAGAATGTTGCGCGCCTGGTCGGCCGAAATCTCATTTTCGAACTCGATGTTCACCGCTTCGGAATGGCCGACAAAGACCGGGACGCGGACGCAGGTCGCGGTAAGCTTGATCGCGGGATCGAGGATTTTCTTGGTCTCGACCATCAGCTTCCATTCCTCGGTCGTCGAACCGTCGTCGAGGAAGTCGCCGGCCTGCGGGATGACGTTGAAGGCGATTTGCTTGGGATAGAAGCCGGGCTCGTTGCTGTCGCCCACGAAGATGTTTCGCGACTGGGTGAACAGCTCGTCCATGCCCACTTTCCCGCTGCCCGACACCGACTGGAAGGTCGAGACCACGACCCGCTTGATCCGCGCCCCGTCGTGAAGTGGCTTCAATGCAACCACCAGCTGGGCGGTCGAGCAATTGGGGTTGGCGATGATATTTCGGCGGGTGTAGCCCGCCAGCGCCTCGCTATTCACCTCGGGCACGATCAGCGGGACGTCGGGGTCCATCCGGAACAGTGAGCTGTTGTCGATGACCGTGCAGCCGGCTGCGGCGGCTCTCGGACCATGGGTTTTCGACACTTCGGAGCCGGCCGAGAACAGGGCCATGTCCCACCCGGCGAAGTCGAAATTCTCGAGGTTCCTGACCTTGAGCATTTCGCCGGTTTCGCCGAATTCGATCTCGGTCCCGGTCGAGCGCGATGAGGCCAGAGCAGCGATTTCGTCGATCGGAAATTGCCGCTCGGCGAGAATGTTGAGCATTTCGCGCCCGACGTTGCCCGTCGCTCCGACGACCGCGACCCGATAGCCCATGATGATCATTCCATGCTTGAGGTTGAGCCGGGCGAGGTGGCCCCGCCCCTTTCACTTGTCAACGCGGCCCGCCGGGCACTCCATTATTGTCGAGGAACCGGAAAATCGTGTTCCAGCGGTGCGCCTGGAGCTTGGGCACGCCCGAGCGGTGGGTCTCGCCCGGGTAAAGCATCATTTCGAACGGCACGTTCGAATGCTGGAGCTGAGCGATCAGTTCGGAGCTGTTCTCGAAGAACACATTATCGTCGGACATGCCGTGGATGATCAACAAAGGGTCGGTAATCCTCCCCGCTTCGGCCAGCGCGTCCGATCGCGCGTAGGCCGCCGCGTCCTTTTGCGGCGTACCCATGTACCGCTCCGTATAGGCGGTGTCGTAAAGCTCCCATTTGGTCACCGGCGCACCGGCAACGCCTGCTGCATAAAGGCCGGGATCGGCTTCCATCATCTTGAGCGTCATGTAGCCGCCGTACGACCAGCCATCGATCGCAATGCGCTTGGGATCGACGAACGGAAGCGACTTCAGAAATTGAGCGCCGGCCTTTTGATCCTGGACTTCGACCGTGCCCATCGCCCGGTAAATCTGCTTTTCGAACTCAACGCCGCGATTGGACCCGCCGCGATTGTCGATTTCGAAATAGATGTAGCCCTTGTCGACGATGGCCTGTTCGAGCGCCCCGCCCCAGTTTTTCGACACCGTTTCCGAATGCGGGCCGCCATAATGTTCGAACAGGACCGGGTAGCGCTTTCCAGCCTTGAGCGGCGGCGTAATCATCTTCCAGAAGAGTGTCGTGCCGTCGGGCCCCTTGATGGTGCCATAGCTCGGCAGCCGGTGGCTCGCCAGGTACGGCGCATAGGGGTGCTTGGCATCGAGCTGATTTTGCTCGACCCAGGTCAGCAGTTTTCCGCTGACATCGGCAAGATAGACCTGGTTCGGCTGTGCCGGTGACGACCGGCTGACGAGCAGGGTCTTGCCCTTCTTGTCCATCGACCCGCCGTTGCTGAACATCGGGTCGGTCAGGAGTCGCGGCTCGGCGAGGTTCAGATAATCGATCGCATAAACCTGCCGCGCCAGCTGGTCGGCTTTGTTCGCGCCAAAGAGCAAGTGGTGGGACTGCTGGTCGACTCCCGCCAGGCTGGTCACGACCCATGGCCCGCGCGTGAGCTGCGTCCACTTGCCGTCGGCGAAGCGATACAGATGTCCAAAGCCGTCGCGCTCGGACCACCAGATAAGGCTTCCGTCGTCGAGGAATTTATAGTCGTCGGCGATGTTGATCCAGTGCTGCGGCGCCGCGGCTTCGGTGAAATAGGTACTGCTTCGGCCGGTTGCCGGGTCGACTGCGAGAACGTTGAGCCTGTCCTGAGCGCGATTCTGGACCTGGACGTAAAGCGTCCTGCCATTGGGAGCCCAGTCCACGCGGGTCAGGTAAATGTCGCGATCCTTGCCAAGATCGACCTTCACCTTTTTCCCACCAGTGGGGTCGATGACGTAGAGCGAGACGTCGACATTATCCCTGCCCGCGGCCGGATAACGCTGCTCGAAGGTCTTGGTCCCTTCCGCGCCGATGGCGGCGCGCGTGAGGACGTCGACGGGCTTTTCGTCGAATCGCTCGACGGCGATGCGGTTATCCTTGGGCG
>JBDSSR010000208.1:0-4246 GCA_039928675.1 Sphingomicrobium sp.
GAGAGAGGCGCTGGCGCTCAACTCCGACGCCATGATCACTTGGCTGGACATCACGCCCCTGGCGAGGAACGAATGGATCTGCTGGGTTCAATCGCCGAAAAAGCCTGAGACACGCCACAAGCGGATCAGCTGGGGTTGCTCAAGTCTTGGTGACGGCAAGAGGCGTCCGTGCTATTGGCCGGGATGCCCGCATCGCTGACGCAGACCCACCCACAGCAGACATTTGGGTTATCTGGTGACATTGGGCGCATTCGTGTCATACCCGTAAGGATTGGCCGCGGTGCCGTTCGGGCAATGGAGTAGCCCGGCCTGTGGCCCCCTGTTCGGCGAGTGCTTTGCACAGCAAAACGGGGGGACCTGATGGAAGCATCGACCGCGGTCGCGCAAAGCGCGATGACCAAGGCATCGTGGCGGATCCTGCCTTTGCTCGGGCTTGGCTATCTGTTCTCCTTCCTCGACCGGCTGAATGTCAGTTTCGCAGCGGCCCAGATGAACCTCGACCTCGGCTTCAGCGCGACCGTCTACGGCCTTGGCGGCGGCTTCTTCTTCCTCACCTACGCCTTGCTCGAAGTGCCGTCGGGGATGATCATGCCGCGGTTCGGCGCACGCCGCTGGATCGCGCGCATCATGATCAGTTGGGGCCTTCTGTCGGCCGCGATGATGTTCATCCGCACACCGCTTCACTTCTACGTCCTGCGGTTATTGCTCGGCGCTGCGGAGGCCGGCTTCTGGCCGACCGCGATCTACGTCATCTCGGCCTGGTTTCCCGGCGCCCACCGCGGCCGCGCGATCAGCCGCTTTTACTGTTTCGGCGGTATCGCCTCGATCCTGATGGGGGTGATGTCCGGCTGGCTGATCGATCTCGACGGGCTTGGCGGCTTGCGCGGCTGGCAATGGCTGTTTCTGGCTGAGGGACTGCCGGCGGTGCTGGTCGGGCTTGCGGTGCTGATCGGGCTGCCCGATGCCCCGGCTTCCGCGCGCTGGCTTAGCACGCCCGAACGCGACTGGCTCACGACCGAGCTCGCGACCGAGAATGCGCGCCACGGCGCCACCGCCGACCATCATGTCCTGCGCGCTTTGAAGAACCCGCTGGTGCTCAAGCTGGCGCTGATCGGCTGCCTGACCATCGGCAGTTACGTCGGCTTCCTGCTGATCGCGCCGCAGGTGCTGATGACCGGCACCGGGCTCGATTCAAAGCACGTCGGCTATGTCGTCAGTGGCGGCGGCCTGGTGTCAGTGCTCGGAATGCTCGCCTCGGGCTGGCACAGCGACCGTCTCGGGCAGCGCTTCACCCATTCGCTCGCCAGCAACTTGCTCGTCGCCGCCTGCTTCCTGGTGATGGCCACCGCGGCAAACCCGGCGATGATGCTGGCGGGTTATCTGGCGCTCAATCTGGTATGGCCGGCAGTGACCTTGTCGACCTGCCTGGTGCTGACCGAGGTGGTGCCGTCCCGCATGGTCGCGGTGGCAATGGCGGCGGTGAATACCCTGTCGCAGCTTGGCGCTTTCGTGGTCCCGGCGCTGTGGGGAATGACCTAGGATGCCACCGGCTCGTTCCATCTCGGAATGATGATGGTCCCGGTCGCGTTCGTCGCTGCGGCAGCGATCGCTCTGTTGCTGCTGGCCCAGGTGCGGGCGCGCGGATTGCATACCGCCCCGGTGCTCGCGCCCGCCTAGTTCCCGCCGCCTGAATCCCGCCGCCTAGTTCCCCCCGCCTGCAACCGCACCTGCGAGGGTCGCAACGTCCGGTCGACTTTCGGGGCACGCCGAATGCCCACCACCCAAGCTCGGCGCCGCTGCTGGCCGACGCCCGCTTTCCCACCCAATCCGGCCATTGCCTCACCACTGTTAATCACGCATCCTTTCGCCCATGATCCGACGCGTTGATCCGATTACCGTCGTGGGCCTCGGCATGCTGCTGATGCCGCTGCTGACGATGTGGCATGAGATCGGCGGGCATGCGGCATTCTGCGCAGTGCAGGGTGGGCATGTGCAAACCATCGGCGCCTTTTACGTCGACTGCGATGGGCTAGCCGGTGCGCCCCGTGTCCTGATGTCGTGCGCGGGAGTCCTTGTGAACGCGCTATTGTCCGTGATCGCCTTCATCGCGTGGCGCCGTTCGCGCTCGGATCGGGCCCGCCTCGTCCTGTGGCTTGTGTGGGTGTCTGAAGCCTTCGTTGCCGCCGGCTATTTGTGTTTCTCGGGCGTGACCGGCTTTGGCGATCTGGCGACTGGCACCGCCGGACAAGGCCTTGGCGCAGTGCCGATGCCGATCGTCTGGCGGGTCGGCGAGTTCCTGCTGGGAGCGGCCGTTTACGCGCTGGTCATCATTCGGGCGATCAAGGCCCTTGCAACGATGATCGGCAATGGGCCGGACACTCGGCCGGTTCGCCAGCTCATTGCTCACGGCTACTATGCGACGGTCGGCGCGGCAGCGGTACTTGTCGGATTGCTCAACCCGGTGGGCGTGGTGGTCACGATCATGTCGGCCGCGGCCTCATCCTTCGGCGGACTGGCGGGGATGATCAGCATCGGTTTCGCAACCCGCCCCGAACCAGGCCCGAAGGACTTCGTGGTCGGCAGAAGCTGGCTTGTGTTCGCGCTCGGTGCGGCGACGTTGCTGACCTTCGCACTTGTCCTGGGCCCATCACGCAACTTCTGACGGAACGCGCTGCCCCGGGGGTCCTCGATGCCAATGTCCACAGTCAACTTCGATGTGACCGATCCGATGACCGAACAGCGGGGCGGCTTGCCGATCATCGCCTTTATCGACCGTGCGGCCCTCGAATGCTGGCTCGAGGCGCAGCCCGCAGGCTCGCCAGGGCTTTGGATCAAGTTCGCCAAGGCAGGCTCGGGCATCGCCAGCGTATCCAAGGCAGATGCGATCGATGCAGCGCTGTGCAACGGCTGGATCGATGGTCAGCTCGACAAATATGACGAAACCTCCTGGCTCATTCGCTTCACGCCGCGAAGGACGCGCAGCAAATGGTCGCAGGTCAACCGGGCGCGCGCGGCCGAACTGATCGAGGCTGGCCGAATGCACCCGCGTGGAATGGCGCAGATCGAGGCGGCACGGTCAGACGGCCGGTGGGACGCGGCCTATGCGCCCGCGAGCAAGGCCGAAGTACCCCCCGATCTTCAGGCAGCGCTCGATCAGAGCCCGAAAGCCGCGGCCTTCTTCGCCACGCTGACCGGGGCCAACCGCTACGCGATACTCTACCGAATAGGAGCGGTGAAGAAGGCGGACACCCGAGCGCGCAAGATTGCGGGCTTCATCGCCATGCTCGAGCGCCACGAGACAGTGCATCGCTGACACCGGGTGCGGCCAGTAGGGGACCAGTCCCTTCGTCATGCCGGCCGATCGTCATCCCGGCCTGCACATCCGCGTTCGGTTGACAGGTCAGAGCGATTGCTAATGCCTGTCCAGCAACGGTTCGGCCGCTTCATACCTTCGCTGTTCAACGAACCGTGCGCTGTGCGTGTCCACGTCGATCATTTGGCGCTCGATCTTGCGCTCGTCCAATGAAGCGCGATGCCAGGCAGGCAGATTGGCGCCATTGGGATTGCCCGTTTTGATGAAGTTGGCGAAGTACCCCGTCATTGTCGCTGCAATCCTGCGATCGGCGTCGGTCCACGCGTAAAGCGGATTGGCGTCGAGATTGCCCAGCGCATATTCAATCTCGGCACTGTGGACGGCACCCCAGGGGAGTGGTTGCCCAGACACGTCCGTCACCCAGCGCGGACGGACATGGGTGAAGTAATAGTAATAGGTCGGCGATCCCGTTCTGCGGTTCAGGTCGAACCATTTCCAGGTGGGCAGGCCAAGGAAATCATCCCCGGCCAACGCGGTCGCCATTGGCAACACATCGGCATCCCTGCTCGCCGGATAAAGCGCAAATATCGTGTCTGCCTTGTCACCCAGGAAGCGGACCAGGCCAGCGCGGTAATTCGCAATGGTCGCGGGCCCCTCGCCCAATATGGCCGAGCCCGGAGCCTCCTGTGAGTTCGATCCTACCAGCAGCGGCACGTGAGCGGCATTGCCGGCCAGGAAAGTCCTGGAAGGCGCTTCGGTCAGGAAATAGCCGTCGATGACCGCATCGAACGGCATATCCTTGGCTGCGCCCTGGGCGGCAAGAAGTTGGGCGGCGGGCATTGCGCGCAGTCCAGCGACCGTCGACACGGCCAGGCTGGTCGCGAACTCCGCCCCCTTGCGCTCGGCATCAGCGATCGGACCTGGCGTCAGCTT
>JBDSSR010000209.1:0-8829 GCA_039928675.1 Sphingomicrobium sp.
GGCTTGAGGAGCTGCGTTGCGAAATCAGCGAGCGGCTGGTCCGGATCGAGTTTCGCGAGGTCGGCCTGGGGAATCGCGTCGGGCAGGTATAGGCCGCCATCGGGAGCAGCTCCGTTGCGAAGCGCAGCGCTGAGCCCGGCCGGGGGCGCCTGTCCGCGGGTGCTGATGAATTTCATGCGGCGACGAGCGCGTCATCCACCGCGCCGACCTTCACTCCGGCGGATGCAACCGGGGCGCGGTAGGCGGTTGCGGGAATCCCGGCGGTTGCGAAGGCGGCGAACATGGCGCGTTCGACAGCGTCGGCATGCGCCTCGATTGCCCAGGCGAAGACCGACGGCCCCGAGCCCGAGAACGAGCAGCCGAGCGCTCCGGCGGCAACCGCCGCCGACTTCACCTGCGGCAAGACCGGCAGGAGATGCTGCCGCTGAGGCTCGACGAGCAGGTCTTCGAGCCCGGCGCGGACGAGGTCCAGATCGCCCGTCGCGCAACCGGCAACGAAGGCGGCGACCCGACGGCTATGCTCGACCGCAAGCCGCAAAGGCACCTGGGCGGCGAGAATCGAGCGCGCCAGGCGCGTTTCGATCATTGCTTCGGGGTGCAACAGGATGGCGACGACGCCAGCGGGGGCAAGCAGCCGGTGGACCAGCGGCGGCTCCTCGCGCGCGGCGAGGACCAGCCCGCCATATAGGCTTGCGATTACATTGTCCCAGTGCGGCGGGTCGGACGCGACGCGCTCGCCTTCAAGCGCGAAGGGAAGCAGATCAGCAAGGGCGAACGGCTCTCCCAAAAGTGCGTTTGCAGCCGCTGCTCCAGCGACAGCGGAAGCCGCCGAACCCCCCATTCCGGCAGCGAGGGGAATTCCTTTGACGATCGACAGGCGCAGGCCGCAAGGTGACCCGGCCGCCGACAACACGGACAGAGCCGCCGCCAATGCGGTATTGCGGGCAGGATCGCTCGGCAGACTGGTGACGACACCGCTGACTTGCATCAGGCGGACACCTGGCTTGTCGTCGCGAACGGCGATGACGACATCACGGGCGGCGTCGAAGGCCTGGCCGAGGATATCGAAGCCCACCCCGACATTGCCGATGCTCGCGGGAGCGCTTGCGAAAGCTGACTGGCGAAGCATTGGTAATCAGGCCCGCAACTTGATGGCGCCGGCCGCCAGCTGGGGGCGTCCGAGAAGTGCGCGCTGAGCGTCCATGACGTCGGCGAACACCGCCGTTGCGGTTGGCCACCGTCCGGCGCCCTTGCCGAAGACGTCGTGGACGGTGCCGCACCGGTCGGTGACTAAAAAGCGGTTTTCTTCGTTTCGAGCAGTTGCGAGTGGATGCGACGAGCGCAGCGAAACGATCCGGACATCGGCCTTGAGGCCTCCGTCGGCGAGCAGTTCGCAGCGCCCGACCTGTTTCAGCACCTCGCCCCGATCAAGCGCGTCAAGCGCCGCACCAACGGCCAGGTCACGCAGCGATTGCCGTGGAACCAGGTCTGGCAGAAGGGCCAATCCGAAGGCTTCGCGCGCAAGGATCGACAATTTGTCCGCGGCGTCATGACCATCGACGTCGGCCGAAGGATCAGCTTCGGCGAAACCGAGCTCCTGCGCCTTTGCAAGCGCATCGTCGAAGCTCCATCCTTCACCCAGCCGGGCAAGCAGATAATTGCAGGTCCCGTTCATCACGCCTTCGACGGCAACCACCGACCCATCAAGACGCCGCAAGGTTTCGATGACCGGCGCTCCGCCGCCGACCGCCGCGGAGAAGCCCAGTGCTCCGCCGAAGCGAGCGGCGCAAGCGTGGAGCGAATCCCAGTGCCTGGCGACGGCCGACTTGTTGGCGGTTACCACCCGAGCGCCATGGGCAAGCGCCGAATGCATGGCCTGTGCGGCAAGGTCTGCACCGCCGATAAGCTCGATCAGAATGTCGGGTTCGCAGGCCAGCGCCTCATCCAGGCTTTCGGTAAACAATGCCGGTTCGTGGTGGCGGCTGGCATCGCGAACAAGGATCGGGCCAAGCTCGAACAGATCGGGTTGCTCCTGAAGCAGGGACAGCACGCCCGCGCCGACCGACCCGCAGCCGAGCAATGCAACGCGAAGCCGTTCGGGCCGTGGCGGAAGCGATTTGACAGCCGGAACCCGGGCGATGGTGGTGGCTTCCGGCGAACCCAATGCAGCAACCTCGATCAGCACGTCCTTCAACGCCGCCGCGCGGATTGCCTTGACCTGGATCAGTCCGCTGCTCGCCGCTTCCGCCTGGGCATAGTTCATGTGCGAGTAGCGCTCGGCGAGCGGGTTGCTTGCCGGGTCGCCGCCATAGACGCCGTCGACATCCTTGATCAGACGGACTCGGTGAGCACCGAGACGATCGGCGAAAAAGACCGCGCTGAGATCGGTTCCGCCGCGCCCCAGCGTGACCACTCCATGTTCGGCATGGTCGGCGATGAACCCGGGCACGACCACGACGTCATGTTGGTTGATGCGCGCCCACACCGCATCGGCATCGACGCTGACGAGATCGGAATCGAGTGGAGAACCCTCGGCGACCAGCGCCATTTCATGCGGATCGAGGGTGAACGCCCGAAGGCCCGCCTTGCTCAGAGCAAGCGCCATCAGCGCCGCCGATTGCAATTCGCCAATCCGCGCGAGCCTTGCCACCAGCACCTCGGGCGCGGCGTCTCCACCGACGCGAACTGCCTGGGCGAATAGCGCATCGGTCTCACCGGCGAGAGCGGAGACGACTGCAACCACCTTTTCGCCATCGCGCGCATGGCGATAGATTTCGAGCACGGCCTTGGAATAATCGGCTTCGCTCTCAAGGACCGAGCTGCCGAATTTGAGAACACAAAGCTTCGGGGCCGCCGGTTCGCCGGCTGAGTCCTGCGCTTTTTCGACTGGCGCATGTTCGACTGGACTGGACATCTGATGTTCGCTTTCGATTTGCAGTGATTTGAGAATTGGAGGGAATTGACGAAAAAAAACCCGCTCGCCTGGTTTGGGAGCGGGTCGGGTGAACCTGGTTGTCAGACCGTTATCAGCCGCTCACTCCCCGCATCCGCGTGGTCATGGTCGTGGTAATAATGGTCGTCATGGTGAGCGCGCACGACTTCGCGGCGAAGGGCGCTCGTGATTTTGGCGCTCGTGATTCAGTCGGGTTTGCCGGGTTTGCGTCGTTCATCATGGGATCCCAAAAATGCACGGATGAGCCAAGCGGGTCAACCCGCAAAAGCCCGTCAGTCGAGCGATCCGAGCCTCGAGTGACAAATGGGATACAATTTAAGGCCGAATCTGCCCGGCTCCCCGGACCTGATACTTGAAAGTCGTCAGCTGCTCGGGTCCGATGGGACCCCGTGCGTGCAATTTGCCCGTCGCAATTCCGATCTCGGCGCCGAAGCCGAACTCGCCGCCGTCTGCAAATTGGGTTGAGGCGTTCCACAGGACGATGCCGCTGTCGACGCGGTCGAGGAACAGTTCTGCGGCCTGTCGGTCCTCGGCGATGATCGCTTCGGTGTGCCCGGTGCCGTAGCGGCGAATATGGTCGATCGCATCGTCGATGGTCGCGACGATCTTCACTGCAAGGACCGGCGCCAGATATTCGGTATGCCAGTCGCTTTCGACAGCCTGTGCCATGGGCTCGATCGCGCGCGCCTCATCGTCGCCGCGCAGCTCGCAGTCGCCCAGCGCCGCGGCGATCCGCGGCAGGATTACGCTAGCTGCCGCGCGGTCGATCAGCAGGGTCTCGGTCGCGCCGCAGACGCCGACCCGGCGCATCTTGGCGTTGCGCACGACATTGGCCGCCATGTCCGCGTCGGCCGAGCAATGGACATAGGTGTGACAGACCCCTTCGAGGTGACCGAGGACGGGCACGCGCGCGTCTGCTGTTACGCGCTCGACCAGCGCTCGGCCGCCGCGGGGAATGACGAGGTCGATGGTCCCGCCGAGCCCGTCGAGCATCATTCCGACCGCCTCGCGATCGGCGGTCGGCACGACCTGGACGGACGTGCCGGGAAGGCCGGTTTCGTCGAGCCCGTCGGCAATAGCGCAACCGATCGCAAGCGCGCTGCCAAGCGCTTCGGAGCCCGAGCGCAGGATGATGGAATTGCCGGACCGGACGCAGATCGCGGCCGCATCCGCGGTCACGTTCGGCCGGCTTTCATAGATCATCGCGATGACTCCGATCGGCGTTCGGACGCGGGTCAGTTCAAGTCCGTTCGGCCGCGTCCAGCGGGCCATGACCTGACCTATGGGATCGGGCAGGCGAGCGATGTCATCGAGCGCTGCAGCCATCGCTTCGAGCCGCTGCTCGTCGAGCCTCAAGCGGTCGATCATCGTCGTTGCGCAAGCGACGTCCTTGGCATTGGCGTCGAGGATTTGGGACGATCTGCGCCGGATGTGTCTGGCCATGGCGCAAATTGCCTCGCTCCGTTGCTTTGCGGGAATCCCTCGCAGGATTTCCGCTGCATCGCGCGCGGCCCGGCCCATGGCGTCCATTTGCTGGCGCAGGCTCACATCAGCACCAGATCGTTGCGATGGATCAGTTCGTCCGGGCCGCGAAAGCCAATGCGGCTTTCGATTTCGCTGCTCGCGCAACCGAGGATTGCTGCTGTTTCAGCAGAAGAATAGGCGCAAAGTCCGCGCGCAACTTCCCGGCCAGCGGGGTCGAGGACGCGCAGGCAGACGCCGCGCTCGAACGTCCCGTCGACGGTCTGGACTCCGGCGCAAAGCAGGCTCTTCCCGCCCACGATCGCCGTGGCGGCGCCGGCATCGACGCCAAGGCTGCCGGCCGGTACCAGCGCTCCGGCGATCCATTGCTTGTAGGCCCTGGTAGGCGAGCCAACGGCCTCGACGACGGTCGAATTGGCCTCACCAGCTCCGAGCCGCGACAGCGGAAAATCCTCCCGGCCCGAAGCAATTATCGTCGCGCAGCCGAAACCTTGAGCGATCCGGGCGGCCGCGATCTTGGTCCGCATTCCACCCGAACCGGGGCCGTCTCCCGAACTGCCGCCCGCCCAGCGCTCCACTTCGTCGGTGATCTCGGCAATATGCGCCAGGTGGCGCGCGCCTGGAGATCGGGCGGGATCGGCGGTGTAGACCCCGTCTACATCGGACAGCAGGATCAAAACATCGGCCTGCATCATCTGCGCAACGCGCGCGGAGAGACGATCATTGTCGCCATAGCGCAGCTCCTCGGTTGCCACAGTGTCATTCTCATTGACCACTGGCAGCGCTCCATTGTTGAGCAGGACATCCATCGTGGCACGCGCGTTGAGCCAGCGCCGGCGGGATTCGGTGTCGTCAAAGGTCAGCAGCAATTGCGCCGTGGGGATCCCAAATCGCCCAAGCGATTCCTCCCACGCACGCATCAGCAAGGGCTGACCGGTAGCCGCGGCGGCCTGCTTCATGGATAGTCGGGACGATGGCTTGAGCGACAGCCGGTGACGTCCGAGGGCGACCGCCCCGGAGGAGACGATGACGATCTGTTTGCCATCGCGGCGGAGCACACTGATGTCCTCGGCCAGGCGATCGAGCCAGGCGCGCCTGATCCCTTCGCCGCCGCTGTCGACAAGCAGCGAGGACCCCACCTTTACAGTGATCCGGCGCGCGGCCTTGAGCAGCGTTGCAGCTCCCCCAGGAGCGTCGAGTAATTCAGGCATGATTGCGGATCTGATCAGCTTCAAGCGGCGGGTGGGAAGAATGGATCCCATATTGACATAATGTGGCGCATTCGCCAGCCTTTAGGGCAACGGAGCCACACGATGACCACGTACAGCAATCACGGATCGACCCGCATGACCTTGCTTTGTGGCCGGCTTTATTATGTCTCGTTTACGGGCCGGTACGCCTGCGGGCGGCCGGAAAATTTGCTGACTAGCTGACCCCGTAATTCCGCCGCAGACATTGCGGCAACAGAACGAGACCCACCGTGACCAGTGAACCATTGCAAGGGCTCGGCCCGGTGCGAGCCAAGCTCGACCAGATCGACGACCAGATCCTCGACCTGATTGAAATGCGCCTTTCGGTTTCGGCGGATATTGCCGCGCTCAAGGAGGCCGAAGGCGACCGGCGCCTGAAAGTGCGGCCACGTCGCCAGGTCGAAATTCTCAAGCGTCTCAAGCAGCGTGCGTCGCAGGCTACTCCCGAGCTGATCGACGAAATCTGGCGCGAGATCATGGCTCACAGCCTGCAATCGCAGGCGCGGACGGAGCTTGTCCTGGCACCGTCCGACCAGCCTGAATTACTTGAAGCGCGAGTCCGGGCGCATTTTGGATCCGCCGCGCCGATCCGCTGGGCGACCAGCACCGCGCATGCCATTCGCTCGGCACTTGTCGGCGAAGCGATCGCGATCATTCCCGAACCGTTGCCGGATAGTGAAGGCGAGCTTCGCGTGTTCGAGACGCTCGAGTGGGAAGATGGTCAGCCGCTCGCATTTGCTGTCGGGCGGGTGGCGATCGACGACGTTGCATCCGAGCCCGAGCGCGCGCTCGGGCTCGCACTTGGGCGGGCGACATTGGCCGACCAGCCCGAGGGGAAGCCGCGCTCATGGTCGCCGCAATCGTGGCGGACCTGCGACGCCCAGCAGCAAATCGACTATCCCGACGCTGGCGCGCTGGCGCGCGTCGAGCGCCGACTCCAGGGGTCGGAATCGCTGGTCGATATCGCCGAGATCATCCATTTGCGCGCTGCACTGGCGCGCGTTTCAAGCGGCCAGGCGTTCATTCTGCAGGGTGGCGATTGCGCCGAAAGCTTCGCCGAGTTCAGCGCCGACAAGGTGCGGGTCACGTACAATCTGCTGCTTCGCATGGGTGCGACCCTTCGAGCCGCAAGCGGCGGGGACGTGGTTCATCTGGCGCGTATTGCCGGCCAGTTCGCCAAGCCGCGTTCGACCGCCACAGAGACGATCGAAGATGTGACCCTGCCGAGCTATCGCGGAGACGCGGTCAATGGGCCGGAGTTCACCGCGGCGGCCCGAATTCCCGATCCCAAGCGGCTGCTGGAAGCGCATCGCCAGGCCCAGGTCACGATCGAGCTGCTCCAGGCTTATGCCTCGGCCTCCTATGCCGATTTGCCCAAAGTCCACCGCGAAGTGGGTCTTAACGAGCCGTCACGGCCGGTGGCCATGTTCACCAGCCACGAGGCGCTGCTTCTCAACTATGAGCAAGCGCTTACCCGGTACGACGATGCGAGCGAGCAATGGTGGGCGACGTCGGGACATATGCTGTGGATCGGCGATCGCACTCGCCAGCTCGACGGCGCCCATGTCGAATTCGCGCGCGGGGTCGGCAATCCGGTCGGCCTGAAATGCGGGCCGAGCCTCAAGCCGGACGATTTTCTCCGCCTGATGGACAGGCTCGATCCGCACAATTCGCCGGGCCGGCTGGTCCTTATCGGGCGCTTCGGAGCGGGCAACATCGAGGCGCAATTGCCCGAATTGATGCGGGCGACCAGGCGCGAGGGGCGGCGGGCAATCTGGAGCATCGATCCGATGCATGGCAATACGCGGACCATCGACGGCCTCAAGACGCGCATGGTGAGTGATATCGTCGCCGAAATCCGCAGCTTTTTTGCAGTTGCGGCGGCTGAAGGGGTGAGCGCCGGCGGAGTCCATCTTGAAATGACCGGGTCCGACGTCACCGAATGTATTGGCGGAAGCTTCAACCTGGCCCGCGAGGACCTTGGCCGCCGCTACCTAACGCACTGCGACCCGCGCCTCAACGAGCGCCAGGCGCTCGACGTCGCCCAGGCCGTTGCCGAACTTCTGGCGGAGCGGGCCGGACGGGCCGCGAGCGCGGCATGAGCGCGGTCGCTGAAGTTTCGGGCGAAGTCGTGTTGCGCGGTTCGCCGTCGGGGCCGCTCAGCGGGGACATTGTCGTTCCCGGCGACAAGTCGATGTCGCACCGGGCGCTGATCCTTGGCGGAATGGCCGACGGCGAGACCCGGATCAGCGGACTGCTCGAGGGCGACGATGTTCTTCATACCGCTGAAGCCGTACGCGCCCTTGGAGCGACGATCGAGCGTCACGGTCCTGGCGAGTGGACGGTGCGCGGCGCTGTCTGGCACGATCCGGCCGGCGAGCTGGACTGCGGCAACAGCGGAACGGCGGCGCGGCTTCTGATGGGGGCGGTCGCGGGCTTGCCCATTACTGCGACCTTTGCCGGCGACAAGTCGCTGAGCAGTCGACCGATGGCGCGGGTCCTCGATCCGCTTCGTGCCATGGGCGCACGGACCAAGGGCGATACGCTGCCGGTGACGATCCAAGGCGGCAATCTCCACGGCATCCGCTTCGTCAACGAGAAGGCCTCGGCGCAGGTCAAGTCGGCAATCCTGTTCGCCGGACTTCGGGCGACGGGAGACGTCGAAATCGTCGAACCGGTCCCGAGCCGCGACCATAGCGAGAACATGCTCCGCGCGTTCGGCTGCGAGGTGCACAGCGAAGGCGGGACTGTCAGGCTGGGCGAACAGCGGACGCTTAGCGGCACGGACGTGGCGATCCCGGGCGACCCATCCTCGGCCGCGTTTGCGATCGTCGCGGCGTTGATTCTCCCGCCGTCCAGAATCACGATCCGCAATGTCATGACCAATCCGGGCCGAACGGGGTTGATTACGACGCTTATGGAAATGGGTGCCGATGTGCGGCTCGACAACTTGCAGTCGACAGGCGGCGAGGCCGTCGCCGACCTGACCGCTGCCGCTTCCCCGCTGGAGGGCGTCGAGGTCCCGGCGGAGCGCGCGCCCGCGATGATCGACGAATATCCGATCCTCGCCATTGCCGCCGCCTTCGCTCGTGGCCGGACGGTGATGCATGGCATCGCCGAGTTGCGGGTCAAGGAGAGCAATCG
>JBDSSR010000210.1:0-13603 GCA_039928675.1 Sphingomicrobium sp.
TTCTCGAACAAGCCGCTAAGGCGCGAGCACTGACGGGGATGGTATTGCCGCTAACCGCGGCGCTGGACGACATCCCGGCCCTCCCCGTCACCCCCGATCAGGCCCGTCTGCTCCGACATGGACAGATGCTGTTCGGGTTCCCCGCAACTCCGGGGCTGATGCTTGCTCGAGACGGCGACACGCCGGTCGCGCTGGTGATGAGCGACGGGGACACGATCACGGTCGTGCGCGGGTTCAACCTTTGACAAGACAGGAGTGATGACGATGTCGATTACCGCAGAACGCAAGGCCGAAGTGATCAAGGAACACGCCCGCGGCAAGGAGGACACCGGTTCGCCCGAAGTGCAGGTCGCGATCCTGACCACCCGAATTCAGACTCTGACGGACCATTTCAAGGCGCACGCCAAGGATAATCACAGCCGTCGCGGGCTGTTGATGATGGTCAACAAGCGCCGTTCACTGCTCGACTATCTCCGCAAGGAAGATGCGCAGCGCTACACCGACCTGATCGCCAAGCTCGGCCTTCGCAAATAACCATTTTCAAGCGGTCCTGCGGGGCTGCTTCGCCTATCTGAGGTCCCGCAATCCGGCGGGGCGCCAGGGGCCCATGAAGGCAGGACCTTCATGCAAGCCCAACGGGGCCAAAAGCGTCCCGAACCGATGCAGGCCGGCTAGCCTGCACTAGCTGTCCCGCCGGCATCTGGCCGCCGGGTTAAGGAAACCAAATGTTCAATACCAAAACTGTCGAAATCGAGCTGGGCGGAAAGACCCTCAAGCTCGAAACGGGCCGAATCGCCCGTCAGGCCAATGGCGCGGTTCTCGCGACCCTTGGCGAAACCGTCGTGCTGTGCGCCGTCACCGCCGCCAAAAACGTCAAGCCGGGTCAGGACTTCTTCCCGCTGACCGTCCACTATCAGGAAAAATTCTCTGCCGCGGGACGAATCCCCGGCGGCTTCTTCAAGCGTGAGCGCGGAGCAACCGAAAAGGAAACGCTGACCAGCCGCCTGATCGACCGCCCGATCCGCCCGCTGTTCCCCGAGGGCTTCTACAATGAAGTCCTGGTGATCGCGCAGGTCCTTTCCTACGACGGCGAGAACGAGCCCGACATCCTCGCGATGATCGCGGCATCGGCGGCGCTGACCATTTCCGGCGTTCCGTTCATGGGCCCGATCGGTGGCGCCCGGGTCGGCTACAAGGACGGCGAATATATCCTCAACCCGAGCTCGACCGAAATCGCGACAAGCGACCTCGACCTGGTCATGGCCGGAACTCCCGGCGCAGTGATGATGGTCGAATCCGAAGCCAAGGAGCTGTCGGAAGACGTCATGCTCGGCGCGGTGATGTTCGGCCACGAGGCGTCGAAGAAGGTCTGCAACGCGATCATCAGCCTTGCCGAAAAGGCCGCCAAGGACCCGTGGGAACTCGCCCAGAGCGACGACAAGGCCGCGGTCAAGAAGACGCTCAAGGACCTCATCGGCAAGGATGTCGAGGCGGCCTACAAACTGACCGACAAGCAGCAGCGTTCAACCGCGCTCAGCGCCGCTCGCGACAAGGCTAAGCTCGCCTTTGCCGACGCCGACCCGCAGGAGCAGATGGCCGCGTCGAAATCGGTCAAGGGACTTGAAGCGGACATCGTCCGAACCGCGATCCTCAAGGAAGGCCGCCGGATCGACGGGCGCGACACAACGACTGTCCGTCCGATCGAAATCAGCGTCGGCTTCCTCCCCCGGACCCACGGTTCGGCACTGTTCACCCGCGGTGAAACCCAGGCGATCGTGACCACGACGCTTGGCACCAAGGATTCGGAGCAGATGATCGACGGCCTCGAAGGCCTCAGCTACTCGCGCTTCATGCTCCACTATAACTTCCCGCCCTATTCGGTCGGTGAAGTCGGTCGCTTCGGCGCCCCTTCGCGGCGTGAAACCGGCCATGGCAAGCTTGCCTGGCGCGCGCTCCGGCCGATGCTGCCGAGCATGGAGGAGTTCCCCTATACCGTCCGCGTCCTGTCCGACATCACCGAGTCCAACGGCTCGTCCTCGATGGCCACGGTGTGCGGCGGAAGCCTTGCGCTGATGGATGCCGGAGTGCCGCTCAAGCGCCCGGTTGCCGGAATCGCGATGGGCCTGATCCTCGAAGGCAAGGATTTCGCGGTGATCAGCGACATTCTCGGCGACGAGGATCACCTTGGCGACATGGACTTCAAGGTGGCCGGAACCACCGAGGGCGTGACCTCGCTGCAGATGGACATCAAGGTCGCCGGGATCACCGAGGAGATCATGAAGCAGGCCCTGGCCCAGGCCAAGGACGGCCGTGCCCACATCCTTGGCGAAATGGCCAAGGCGCTCGACCACACGCGCGAGGAGCTTTCGGCTCATGCGCCGCGGATCGAGACGATGCAGATCCCCAAGGACAAGATCCGCGAAGTCATCGGCACCGGCGGCAAGGTCATCCGCGAAATCGTCGCCGAAACCGGCGCCAAGGTCGACATCGACGACGAGGGCATGATCAAGATCAGCTCGTCCGACCTCAACCAGATCGAAGCTGCCCGCCAGTGGATCCGCGGCATCGTCGCCGAGCCCGAGCCCGGCACGATCTATACCGGCAAGGTCGCAAGCATCGTCGATTTCGGTGCGTTCGTAACCTTCATGCCCGGCAAGGACGGACTGGTCCACGTTTCGGAAATCAGGAACGAACGGGTCGAGAATGTCCGCGAAGCGCTTAGCGAAGGCCAGGAGGTCAAGGTCAAGCTGGTCGAGGTCGACAGCCGTGGCAAGGTCCGCCTTTCGATGCGCCTGGTCGACCAGGAAACCGGCGAAGAACTGCCCGACACCCGCCCGCCGCGCGAGCCGCGTGAGGGTGGCGATCGTGGTCCCCGGGGCGAAGGCCGTGGCGAAGGTCGTGGCGACCGTGGCGGTGACCGTGGCCGCGGTGGCCGTGATCGTGGCCCCCGTCGAGACGGTGGCGGCGGCGGCGGTCGTGGACCGCGTCCCGAAGGCCGAAGCGATCGCGGACCGCGTCGCGAAGGCGGCGGCGACGACAACGCCCCTGCGCCTGAATTCGCGCCGGCGTTCCTGACCGGGGACAAGGAGGACTGATCGTCCATCTCTGGTCGAAAGAAAAAGGGCCGCCGGGGTTGAACCCGGCGGCCTTTTTCACACTCGGTAGCGGCGCTTTTTTAAGAGCGAGGGAGGGCGTAAGCGACGACGCTGTCGCCCATCGGGGTTTCCATGAAATGGTGCCCGCCGGCAAAAATTACGACATATTCGCGGCCGTCCTGCTGGTAGACGATAGGATTGGCCTGTCCGCCGGCTGGAAGCGGCGCTGACCACATTGTCTTGCCGCTTTTCATGTCGATCGCGCGGATCAAATCGTCGGTCGCTGCGGCAATGAAGATCAGGCCGCTCGCGGTCGTCACTGCGCCGCCGTTGTTCGGGGTTCCAATCGTGAACGGCAGGCCGGTGGGCACGTTGAACGGCCCGTTCCTTCGCGCAGTGCCGAGCGGACGGTCCCACAACGTCTTGCCGGTGGCGACGGCGATCGCCCGAATACCACCATAGGGCGGGCGCTTGCACATCAGCTTGGTGAATTTCTGGCGCCAGCCGGCGTTGACGTTGATGGCGTAGGGCACGCCCCATTGCGGATCGATCGAATGTGCCTTGTTGTTGCCGCCCGGAGTGCTGGCGAAGCGCGGCTTGATGCCAAGCTTGTTGGCCTTGGCCCGTGGCACCAGCTGAACATAATTGGGGGTGTCGTTGTAATTGACCACGAGCACTCCGCGAACCGGGTCGAGCGCAACTCCGCCCCAGTCGCTGCCCCCGTTGTAGCCGGGGTATTGGACCGTTCGCCGGTCCGCTCGGGGCGGTGTGAACTCGCCGCGATAATCGGTGCGGCGATACTGAATTCGACACGCCATCTGGTCGATCGGCGACATGCCCCACATGTCGGTTTCGCGAAGGTCCGGCTGCTTGAGCGAATTCCACAGCGAAACGATCTGTCGTGGCGCTCGTTCGGCCGGTTCCACACCACCGGGCGGAGCTGCGATCGATCCGACCGGAGTAAGCGCGCGGCCGGTTGCGCGGTCCAGAACATACAGGTCACCCTGCTTGGACGGAATAACCACGGCTGCCGTTCCGCGATAGTCGACCAGTGTGGGCGGGCTACCAAGGTCGTAATCCCACACGTCCTTGGCGACGGTCTGGAATTTCCACCTGGGCTTGCCGGTCGTGACATCGATCGCGACCAGCGCGCTTGAAAACTGGTTCGCCAGGGGATCCCGGCCGGTCGAGATATAATCGTCCGCGACGTTGCCAAGCGGGACGTAGACCAGTCCGAGCTTTTCGTCGCCGGCCGCGCCGGTCCACTCATTTGGCGTGCCGCGGGCCCATTGCTGCCCCTTGGGCGGATAGCCATTCCAGTCCGGGTGCTGCATGTCCCACGCCCAAGCGAGCTTGCCGGTCCTGGCATCGAACCCCTGGATCACGCCCGACGGCGAACAGCGGCACTGGCCGTCCAGAATCTGGTGCGGAACGACGATGATCCCGCGCACCACGGTCGGCGCGGAATTGATCGTCGCAAGCCCTGGGTAAACCCAACCCATCCCGATCTTGGTATCCTGCTGGCCGTTGCCGTTGAACTCGCTGCAGGCCTGTCCGCTAAGCGCGTCGACCGCGATCAATCGGCTGTCGAGCGTGCCTTCGATGATTCGCGCCGCACAGGGCACGTTCGAAGCCTCCCCAGGGACCCGGTAATAGACCAGGCCGCGGCACGCAGTGGTGTAGGGAATCCACTTGTCATCGACTTTCGGGTCGACCCGCCAGACCGGCTTTCCAGTCCCCGCATCAAGCGCGACGATCACGTTCTTGGCGGTGCAGACGTATAGCAGATTGCCGACCTTCAAGGGGGTGTTTTCGGTGCCGTAGAGCCTTTGATAGCTCGCTCCCTTCGGCATCCCGCCGGTATGTACTTCCCACACCTTTTGAAGCTTGCCGACGTTGGTGGAATCGATCTGGCCAAGCGGCGTGTAGCGCCAATTGGCATAGGTCCCGCCGTAGGTCGGCCAGTCGGCTCCGGTGGCAAGCCCCGACGGGTCGGTCATTCCTGGCGAGCTTGCCGCCGGGAGGGCGGCGATTGCGGTCCCCCCGGTCGTCCCGAGAACGGCAAAGCTCAACCCCACGAACAGCGATGCCGCGGCGATCCCGCTCCCGGCAAAACGCCAGCGGTTCCGCGCGGAAGTGAGCGTCGCCATGACCAGCAGGACTGCAACCAGAAGCACGAGCGGCGCGACCAACCACGGCACCATTGCCCAGGCATTGCCGCGCGATTCGGCAAATCCCCATGCCGCGCTGAGCGCGAAGACGCCGATGTACATCCATCCGCCAAGCAGGCGTCCCCTGGCCAAAAACCAGGCCGACCCAAGCAGGAGAAGTCCCGCAAGAACGTAATAAGGCGAACCGCCCAGGACCAGCAGCCAGGCGCCGCCGACCGCGAGAAGCAGGCCGATTAGCGCGATCACCAGAGCCAGAAGAGTGGCCAGCCAGTTGCGTTTCATTCGTCGCCTCTCCCCACCGGGCGCTGTTCATCCCAAGCCGACATCGCCCATCCAGCCAACCAGCGGCGGGCCGTTGAGGTTCCGAAACTGAACAATTGTTCATATCCCGACCACGCCCAGGCATAGAGAGAGGGCGGTGACGAGCGGCTGGTGGAGCTGAGGGGAATCGAACCCCTGACCTCTGCAGTGCGATTGCAGCGCTCTCCCATCTGAGCTACAGCCCCGCGCCTCCAGCTGGCAGCGCGCCCCATGGGTTCGGAGCGCCGAGGAGCGGCTCCACTAGCCGCGATTATTCGCTCACGCAATTGCCGGTCCAGCGACCCCGTCGCTCGCCGATTCGGGCACTTTACTCCTCAGTTCGAATGAGAACCGTCTCGCCGATCAACAGGAACAGCACGAACGGCGCCCAGGCCGCGACCAGCGGCGGGTAGGCGCCGGCATTGCCCATCGCCAGGCTGAAATTGTCCGCGACGAAATAGGCAAATCCGAGCGCCATTCCAAGCGCCGCCCGGACCAGCACCTGGCCCGACCGTGCCAGGCCGAACGCCGCAATCGCCGCGAGCAGCGGCATGAGCACCGTCGACAGCGGGCTCGAGATCTTGTGCGCGAGGCCGGCGCGGGCTTCGTCGGTCCGGCGACCGGCCGCGGCAAGTTCCGCGGTTCGGCTGCGAAGCGTCCAATAATCTAGCGCCATTGGATCGACCCGGGCAAGGGTCAGCTGGTTGGGCGTAATGCCAATCATCGCGACCAGCGTCGGGGTTCGCCGGATGACGTTCATGCCGGCGTCGTAAACCTTGACGTTGTGCAACAGCCAGTCGTCCGGCAATTCCTGCCGAACCGCGCGATCGGCGGTGATGACGCGTTGCAGGACCCCGCCCGAGCGGTCGAAGACCTCGACCCTCTGAACGGTCAGGTGGGGCGCTTGGCCGGCCACGATCCCCGCGTGGACCAAATCATCGCCCTGAAGCAGCCAGACGTTGCTGAGGATGCCCGTCTCGGGCGGGATCGGCTTGTAGTCATTTTCCGACCAGGCGGTGACTACGCGGGCCGATTTCACCACCACCAGCTCGTTGAAGGCAAACAGCGCGGCCGCCATGACCACGCTTGCAAGGATCAGCGGGGCAAGGATCTGATGCGCGGAAAGGCCGGCCGCCTTCATCGAAACCACTTCGCTGTTCTGGTTGAGCGTGACGAAGGCGATCAGCGTCCCAAGCAGCGCCGAAAATGGCAGGAAGCGAGAGATCAACGGCGGAAGCCGGAGGATCACATAGCGCCACAGGTCGGAATCGGTATTGCCCGGGACTGCAAGGATTTTCCCCGCCTGACCAAGCAGGTCGAGCATCATCAACACCAGGACCAGCATGACCAGGACCGCAAGGGTCCGGGTGACGAACAGCCGCGCCATGTAAAAAGCGAGCTTGCGCGATGGAAAGAAGCCGATGTTGATCATGGCGCTTCCGCTTCGACGTTGGCCCGGTCGCGATCACCAAAGCGCGGGATCATTCCGCGCAGCGCCTTGGCGATCTTGCCCGCGAAGCGTTCAAGAGCGCCGATCGGCTGTCCGCCCGGCTTGTTGGCAAGGACGTGGTACATCCACAGGATCACGCCTCCCAGAAGGACCAGCGGGATCCACAAGCCAAGGATTGCATTGACCCGGCCCTGCGCGGCGGCGGACTCGGCGTACTGATTGACCTTGTGATATGCGACGATGATCAGGATCGAGATGAAGATTCCGAGAGACGAGGAACTTCGCTTGGGCGGCACTGCCAGTGCGACCGCCAGGAACGGAAGCATCAGCATCATCAGCACTTCGACCAGCCGGTAGTTGAGAAGCGCCCGGGACTCGAGTTGCTCGGTCCGGCCGGACGACGTCCCGCCATAGCCGCGCGACCACAATTCCTGGAGGTTCAGCTCATTTGCCTCACTCCCGCCGCGGCCACGGAACTGGCTGATCGCGGGAAGGCTGATGGGCAGGTCATAAACGTCAAAGGCGAGTGTCCGTGGCGTGGTGAATTGCGGACTGTCCTGGATCAGCCGGCCCTTTTCGAGGCGGAAGAGGATGGTGTCGGGGTCGTCGGTCGCGAGGAAGCGGCCGTCTTGCGCGGTCGCTGCGACATGCATCCCCTTGCTGTCTTGCGAGTTGACGAAAATTCCGTGGAGCTGGCTGCCCTTCTTTTCGCTCCGGTCGATGCGAAGCGTCAGGCCTTTGCCAAGCCGGTTGAACTCACCGACTTTGATTGCTGCGCCAAGCGCTCCGGACTTCAATTCAAAGGTCAGGCTCTTGAAGCGATATTCGGCGTAGGGCTGGAGATAACCGACAATCGCAAGGTTAAGCAGGACCAGCGGTATCGCATAAGCGTAGGGCATTCGAAGCAGCCGGGTGTAGCCGACCCCGATGCCGCGCAAGGCGTCGAGCTCCGACGACAGTGCAAGCTTGCGAAAAGCGAGCAGGATTCCGAGCATCAGGCCGATCGGAATCCCGAGCGCGAGATATTCGGGCAAAAGGTTGGCGAGCATTCGCCACACGACGCTGACCGGACCCCCGGCATCGACGACATATTGGAACAGCCGAAGCATCTGGTCGAGCACGAGCAGCATCGAGGCAAGCAGGAGCGTGCCGATCAGCGGCACTGCAATTGCGCGCGCAAGATAGCGATCGATCAGGCCGACGGTCGGCACGGTCAGTTATTCCGGCTCATGGCTGGCCGCTATAGCCGAGGCTGGGCCGAATTCATGCTCAAACTGCGCCGGCCCGCCGGACCCTGTTCCTCACGGATTCTTAACTGGCGATGCGCTAGCCACTACGTTGGCAAAGCCGGGAGACTATGGTGGAAATCGTGACGACAGTGGCGATCAGCCTGTCGCTCGGGCTCCTGGTCTGCCTGTTCCCGTTCTTTGTCGTGATCCTCATCGAGCAGATCGCTCCGATCGAGCGCTTTTCGATGCGCGATCGGCTTCCGGGCCTGGTGATGAACGTGGTGCTTGTGACTCTTGGACCCGCCTTGGTCTGGCCGCTGCAACGACTTTGGATCTGGCTTGGCGTCGCGCATTCCGTCACCATTCCGTTGTGGACCTGGCTCGCCCCGCTGGGGATCGCCGGCTACGCACTGCAAATCCTGTTCCTCGTCGCCTTGGCCGATTTCCTTGTCTATTGGCGCCACCGCGCGGAGCATCGCTGGTTCTGGCCGATCCACGCCGTCCACCACGTCCCGACCGAACTGCACGCTGCTAACGATTACGGTCATCCAGGCCAGACCATCGTCAATCTGATCTTTGTCCTCCTTCCGCTAAGTCTCTTCCAGTTCGATGGGCCAACTACGCCGTTCGTCGTCGTGTTCATCGCCACGCTCATGACGATCTACATTCACTCACCCGTCGATGTGCATTTCGGTCCGCTTCGAACGCTGCTGGTCGACAATCGCTTCCACCGCATTCACCATTCGCTCGAGGAACGGCATTTCGACCGGAATTTCGGCATCTGCTTCAGCATCTGGGACCGAATGTTCGGCACCGCCTACGATCCGGACCCGGCGGAATGGCCCAGGGTCGGGCTTGCCGGGATCGACCCGCCGCGGTCCATCGTCGAATATCTGTCGCTTCCGGTGCGGGTGTGGACACAGGCGCGAAAGCTACCAACCGGTTACGCCTTGGCGACGACCTCGGCTGGCCTCGACGGCTCGCTGTCGCGCGACAAGGCAGCGGCGACCGCACTTGCCAGCGCTCCGACCGTGAACGGCTTGCGCAGCAGTTCGTAGCCGCGCAGGTCATCGCTTTCGCCGTCACCAACGAAGCCGGTGACGAACAGCACTGCAAATTCGCGGGCGTGGCTCGATTTCAGGTGCCGGATCAGTTCCGGACCGGTCATTTCGGGCATGATCACGTCGGAGATCACAAGGTCGAACTCCTGACCGCCGAACAGCGCGATCGCTTCGGCGCCGCTGCTGCAGGCGACCGGCTCATAATCCAGATCCTCAAGCGCCCCAATGGTGGCGGTTCGAACTCGCGGATCGTCCTCGACCAGGAGGATTCTCGCGCCCGGCACAAAGGCGTCGGCTTCGGCTTCGGAGTCGCCGCCGACGCCGATAGCCGCGCCCATTTGGCGCGCCGTTGGCTGCGGACTGGCTGCTGCGCCCGCCTGCGTCCGCGGCAAATAGATCGAAACCTTGGTCCCTTCGCCAACTCTGCTTTCAATCCCGACCTCGCCGCCCGACTGGTGAGCGAACCCGAATATCTGCGACAGCCCAAGGCCTGTGCCCTTGCCCACCGGCTTGGTGGTGAAGAACGGCTCGAAGGCCCGCTCGACCACTTCGGGCGGCATTCCTGAACCGGAGTCCGACACGCTGATCGTGACATAATCGCCCGCCTGGACGTCCCCGACCTCGTTCGCGCTGAGATGAGCGTTGGCAGTCGCGATCAGCAACCGCCCCTCGCCGTCCATTGCATCGCGGGCATTGACCGCCAGATTGACGATCGCATTCTCAAGCTGGTGCGGATCGACATAGGTCGGCCAGGTGTCCGGATCGAGCTCGACTGCCACGGTAATCCGTTCGCCAAGGGTTCGATCGAGCAGGTCGGACATCCCGCCGATCAGCTCCTTGCTGTCGACCTGTTCGGGAAGCAATGGCTCGGATCGCGCGAAGGACAGCAGTCGGCGGGTCAGAGCGGCTGCGCGCGTGGCCCCCTCCATGGCGTTGTGGAGGTGGGTCATGACTTCGCGCCGAGGACCATTGAGGCGGCGCATTGCAAGGTCGATGCCGCCGACCACTACTGCCAGCATATTGTTGAAATCGTGGGCGATACCTCCGGTCAGCTGCCCCACCGCCTCCATTTTCTGGACCTGGCGAAGCTGGGCTTCGGCGGCCTGGCGCTCGTCCGCTTCGGCCTTGAGCGCCTGGTTTGCCTCCCACAGCTCCTGGGTGCGGTCCCGGACCGCCTGTTCAAGCACTTCAGCGCGCTCGGACTCGCTTTCGGCGCGGCGGCGGGTGACACCGCTCTGGCGCACTGCCTGGACCGCGATCACTCCAAGGAAAATCGCCCCCAGGCCGACGAGGAAACCAAGCCAGCTCAGATAGTCGGTAAACTGGTCCGCCTGGGCCGAAAAGATCTGACTTTGCTCGATCCGGTCGCGAAGCGCCGACCGTTCGGCGCGAATGATCTCTTCCAGCGTATCGTCCAGGGCCCGGCCGGTGCCGGTCGTTGCCGCCTGGTAGAAATAGCTGATTCCAGCCTCGCCCTGCTTGGCCAGTGCAGCCCGCGCGGCGAGCGCAAGCTCGGCGTCGCGCTTGCGATACAGTCGCGACAGATCGGCGACCCGGCGCTGCTGTTCCGGGCTGAAGCGCGTAAGCGTTCGCAACTGATCGATCTGAAAGCCGGCGAGTTGCCAGTCGCTGGAGTAGATGTTCCCGCTGGTCTTGACGTCTTCGTCGAGAACGAACCGCGACAGCGCCGCTTCGGCGCGGGCCACATTGGCGCTGACGTTGCGGACTACGAGTGCGACTTCGTAGGTGTGCCGTTCAGCGGTTAGCGCCTGCTCTCGAGCGTCGTTGGCGAATTTGACCAGAAACACCATGGTGATGAGCACCAGCGCTGCGACCAGGCCGGCTGCTGCGGCCCCGCCGCCCCGCCAGTCGAAGCGAGCATGATCCTGTTCGCCGTCGCCGCTCATGATCGGATTGTAGCCTCGTTAACCTATTCGCGAAAGCCGCCCCGTGGGCTCCTTCAACTCAGCTGATGCAGCCCGTGGCGCGGCCTGCCGCTGCGAACATCCCGAGGATTTCGCCGACCTGTTCTTCGCTATGAAGCGCGCACAGCGAGCAGCGCAGGAGGGTCATCCCGGCCGGGGTTGCCGGCGGACGTGCAAGATTGACGTAGAGCCCCTCGTTCAACAGCGCCTCCCACATCGCCGCACCGGTCTCAAGGTCGGGCATGATCACCGCGATGATTGCCGATTGCGGCGCGTCGGTGCCAAGCGTGAAGCCGAGCTGGCGGAGGCCGGCATGAAGCCGCTTGCTGTTTTCCCACAGATGGGCGCGCTTGTCGGCGCTGTGCATCAGCTTGCGAATGGACGTCGCCGCAGTCGCCACCACCGAGGGCGGAAGCGAGGCGGTGAAGACATAGGGGCGGCACACCAGGCGAAGAATTTCGAACTTGGGATGGTTGGAAACGCAAAAGCCCCCGACGGTACCGACCGATTTCGAAAATGTGCCGATGATGAAATCGACGTCGTCGATGACCCCCTGCGCCTCGGCCACGCCGCGGCCGTTTTCACCAATGAAACCCATCGAATGGGCTTCGTCGACCAGCACCATCGCGCCATTGGCCTTGGCGATCGCGACCATCTCCTTGAGCGGAGCGATATCGCCGAGCATCGAATAGACGCCTTCCAGCACGACCAGCTTGCCGGCGCTTTCAGGAATGCGCTTGAGGCGCTTTTCGAGCGCTTCTAGGTCGTTGTGGCGGAAGGGCACGATCTGCGCGTTGCCAAGCGCGCAGCCGTCGTAGATCGACGCATGGCTGTCGATATCAAGGACGATGTAATCGTCCTTGCCGGCGATCGTAGAAATGATCCCGAGATTGGCCTGGTATCCGGTCGAGAACACCATGGCGTGGTCCATCGCGTAAAAATCCATGAGCGCCTGCTCGCACTCGCGATGCCCGCGATAGGTCCCGTTGAGGACCCGGCTACCGGTCGTCCCCGAGCCGAAGTCGTCAAGCGCTTGCTTGCCCGCCGCAATGACATCCGGGTCGAAGGTCATGCCCATGTAATTGTAGGTGCCAAGAAGGATCGTCGGCCGGCCGTTGCAAATCGCCACGGTCGGACTTTCAACCCGCTCCATGACCAGGTTGAACGGATCGGTAATGCCCGTTTCAAGCAGTGCTTCGCGCTGCTGGATGATCGGGTCGAACTTCGAGAAAAGGTCAGCCACGGCTGGCGACGAGTTTTCCGAGCGCGTCGAGAAGCTGGCCAACGGTCTCGATATCTGCCTGCATGTTCATGCTGATCAGCACGTCGAACTCGTCTTCGACATTGGCGACGAAGTCGAGCACTGTCAGGCTGTCCCACTCGAGGTCCTGGGCAAAGCGCGTAGCATCAGTGACCGCGACGCCCTTGCTGTTGAAGGGCGCGATGAGTTCGGCAACTTTGGCGAATGTTTGCTTACGGTCTGGGGTTTGGTCGGTCATGGCTGCGCTGGTTAATCGTCCAGGCCCGCTTTCGCAACGCAATGCGGCGCGAGTTGGGGGGTCGCTGCGCTCGCGCTCACAGCCAGAAAGCCAGGACCGATGCCAGAAGAAGCAAAATCGCGGTTGCAAAGACCTTGTCGGCAATGCGTTCGAAGCGCTCGTCGTCGCGGGCGATCGAGCGGTGCGAAAGCAGGCAGCTGGTGATCAGGAGCAGCGCTGCGCCAAAGGCCAGCTCATCGACGTGGGAGTGCGGCGCGTTGCCCGAGATGTGCACTGCGGTGACGATGATAAGCGCCACTCCAAGCAATGCCGACGCGCTGTCGAGAATATGAAACGTCCGCAAACCCTGTTCTCCTTTCGATCATTTTAGCCACCCTTCAAGCCGGTACCAGTCGGCCGTCTCCTTGAGGCCCTGGATGGTGTTGATGGCCGGCTTCCAAAGCGCCGGAAGGCAGGCGCGTTTCGGCTCCACCACCCAATTCTTGTGCGAAAAATAGGCGGCTCGGTCGACCGTCAGCTTGGCCCGCGGGCCGCGCACCAGCTGATCGGCGCGCGCCGCCAGGCGCAACAGCATCCCGGGCGATGACAGGATCGCCGGCTTTGTCCCGACCGCGGTCCCGAGCGCCCGGGCAAATTCACGATGGGTCCACCCGCCAGGCTTGCCGTCGTCCGGTTCGACCAGGCAATTGGCTGGAGCGCTCGGTTGGGCGAGCGCAAGAAGCAGTCGCGCCAGGTCGGCGACGTGAATCACCGAAACCCGGCCCCTGGGCGGCATCAGCATCAGTCCAAGCCTGGCCATCCGGAACAGCTCGAGCGTCTCCTTGTCGCCAGGACCGTAAACCGCCGGCGGGCGGACGATGACCCAATCGAGGC
>JBDSSR010000211.1:0-10547 GCA_039928675.1 Sphingomicrobium sp.
TGATCGCTGGTAGTACGGTCCAGCGCCTTTGCGAAGTCGGTCGTTCAAGCCGACCGGATTAGCGCGAGGACGGGCACGGGCATTTCGCCACGTCGCTAATGGCAGCTTTCGACCCATTGCAGACATTAGGTAGAAAGCAGAGTTGACCGCATGGCCGCCGAGAGCGACTTCTGGTTCGATGTTCATCGACACAACGGATAGCCCTTCGCCTTCAGGCCGTGAAAGCACTGTGACCGTGGGCGGTGTCCGCTATCCGTTGCCGCAGACGTCGCGGGAGGCATTGAGGGACGACGTTCGGGCTTTCGCAGCCCAACTGGCGGAGCGTCGCCCCTTCACCCCCGAGTTCGGATGCGAGCCACTCTTCAATGTCGAGTTCGTCGGTGATGCGTTCGTCGCCTACACTTGGCGGCCACGATTTAGAGTTAAATGGCTGAGGTGGCTCGGCAACATCAAGGTTGCGTCGAACCCTGAGCAGCTGGACGATGCGCTTGCTTACCTCAAAGATTACGCCGCAACCTAGAGTGCCGCTTGAAAGGTCCGCTTTCCACCCAATGCGGACATGAACAAATGGGCGCTTGGTGGTGCGCGTACATTTGAACGACAAGGGCTGATGGCATGGTCGACAAGCGCCGTAAGTTCACTGCCGCATTTGTTGCGGTAATGGTCGCCGCCCTCACGACCGTGCTTTTCTACTTGCTACTGGTGCTGACGTCATTTTTTGTGACCATGCCATCTGTGACACAGTCGGCCGTTTTGGTTGGAGGTCTACTGCTGATGATTTTCGCCGCCACCTTCCTCGTGGCGTCCCTCAGGGACCTCGGCAATCAGGTCGCCGGGCCAGTCCTTTTCAAGAGTCTAGATGCGAGTGCCGCAGATTACGCGAAGTCGCATTTCAAGGGGTGTTAACATGAAGAAAGCAGTTTCACTCGTTGCTGCCCTCTTGATATTTCGATTGCCAATGGGATGCACGGTCACGCGTCCAGAGCAGGACAATTTTCTCGTGGATGCGAGTAGGACTGGGGGCGCGACGCTCGCGCGCGAATTGGCATCTAGTCTGAGAGCAAGTTTAACTACTAGCGAACTTGCATTCCCCGACTCTGACAAGGTCCAGATGTTTTCTTTGAGGGGCGATGGATTCACCTTGGATCTTTCGCCGCTTCCAGATGATCGATGTAACCCCCATGCAAGTAGACATAGCACTTATTACGAACAAATGTTTAGAGCTGATTTGGTGTACAATAAGACACGACAGTCTGATAAAGATAGCATCAAGAAAAGATTCATAGCTGGCGTGCAGATTTTACGAGTTCCAATAGCACCATTTAGCGAGTGTCCTTGAGAGGCTCGGGGTGGGCAGCGAGGCTGCTCTCCGTAGGAAGACTCCCGAAGTTCAACATTAACTCTCGGCCTGCCGTTCTATGGGGCGGCTCTCGTGTTGCCCTCCTCATTGCTACGGGCTTCGTGATCTTAGGATTGTGTTTCTCGCTGCTCCTGAGACTCGGCCTTACAACGGCTTTCGTTCGGGCCTTGGTGCTTCTCCTCATGGTCTCTTTCTTCACGGGCATTTTAGGGGGAGCGGTAGTCAATTCAGTCATAGCGGCCAAACACTGGCGCACCGGCAGGCGCTAATGTCAGCTTTCCACCCGTTCCAGACATTCGGGTAACGTCCGCTTCGACCGATTGCGGACATTAGCCGCTAATCAGGCTGCGGCCTCACAAGCACTGAGCGCCTTCGCGGCCAACTCGTCCAAGATGGCATTGTCGGACGGGGCGGCGAAATCCCGAAGGTCGTTCACGAGCGAAGGGTCTGCGATTAGCGCGGCGGCCTCAAACAGTGGAACGGCGACCCGCTCGCGGCCAAGCTCACGGCGGACTAGCGGCAGCGCGAGCGCCCCGTCCCGCTGAGCTAGTCCGAGGATTGCTTCTGCGCGGACACACTCGTTCTCGTCGTCGGCAGCGGAAAGCAGTGCCTGTCGAACGTCATCAGTGTCGAGGTCTTGCTGGGCAAGCAGAAGTGTCGCCCAGTCGCGGTTAGCCAAATGCTCGTCGCGCATGAGTGTCATGAGGCGGCGGCGATTGCTCTCGCCCTCCGCGCCCATCAGAGGCGCGTCGTCATCGATGAGCGATTTGAGGAAGGCGCTTGGTGGCTCGTAGCGGTCCATCGAAAGAGCCTGACACGGTTGGCCTAGTGTCTGCAATCCACCCGTTCCCGAAACGTCCGTTGTCGACCCATTGCAGACGTTGGCCGCCGCATTAATCTGACCGCATGAGAACAGCGAACATCACAGCAGTAGTCGCAATAGTGCTTTGGCTTGGGTTGGCGTTGCTCGGGCGTGACAACCTAACCGGCTTTCTCGTTGATGATGTCCCAAACTGGCCGACGATGACGACCATTGACGCCGCTATTATTCTTCCAATGTCGGTGGCAACGCTACTGCTGGCTTGGGCTTGGTTGTGTAACTCCTTCTGGCGTCGGCCTTGGGCGCTGGCGGCTCCGTCGATCATGTGTCTAGGCGCGATACTCCCGTATTTGGCGATTGCGGGCGGCGGCGTCTAATGTCTGCTTTCCACCCAAAGCTGCCATTAGCGAACAATGCCGGAGGTTCGTCACCCCTCTTGCCTGATCGCGTCCCATGTTGCGAGAATTCTTCCCCGCGCCTCATCGTGCTCGGCAAGCAGCTCGGCCCAGCTCGCCGCGCCGCACGCCGAAGCCACCAGTTCCCAGCTGTCGGGCGTCGGCTCGACGACACCCGGGGCAACCAGCCGCATCATCACCAGCATCCGCGTCAGAAGGTTGAGCCACTCGATCGTCGCGGCCGGGACCAGCCCTTCGGCAGCAAGCGCCTCGATCGCAACGTCGAGCCGGGGGTTGAGCCCGACATGACGGGTCAGCTGAAGGACGTGGACCGAAAATTCCAGGTCGACCAGTCCGCCGGGGCCAAGCTTGACGTCGAGCGCGCTGGCCGGCGGCTTGTGGCGCTGCATCTCGGCCCGCATTCGTGAAGCATCGCGAGCGGTCGCCGCAAAGTCGCGCGGAAGTTGCAAAATGCCCTCGATCATTGCCGTTGCCTGCGCCCGGCCGTCGCTTGAACCGAACACCGGGCGAGCGCGGCACAGTGCCATATGCTCCCAGGTCCACGCCTCCGTTCGCTGGTAGCGGTCAAAGGCGGCGAGCGAGACCGCAAGCATGCCCTTGGCGCCTTCGGGCCGAAGCCGCGTATCGACCTCGTACAACGGCCCGGAAGCGGTCGAAACGCTAAGCGCGGCGGTGACCCTGCTCGCCAGGCGGTTGAAATAATCGTTTGGACCAAGTTGCCGCGCTCCATCCGAAACGCCGTCTGGCGGACCTGAATGAAGGCAGATGAGGTCGAGGTCGGAGGCCTGGGTCAGCGAATGGCCGCCAAGCCGGCCAAGGCCGAGCATGATCAACTCGCCATCGGGAAAATCGCCGTGGGTCGTGCGGAATTCCGCGGTCGCCGCTTGCCCCAAAGCGACGAGGGTCCCTTCGGCCACCCGCGCATAGCCTTCGGCGACCTCGAGCGGGTCGCGGTTAAGATCGATCAGCTGGACGCCAAGCGCGAACCGGCGCTCGTTAACCATCCGCCGTGCCCGGTCGAGCGCAACATCGTACGGATGGCCGCGCATTGCGGTGCCGATCAGCTCGGCAAAACGCGGCGCCTGAGGAGGCATTTCGAAACTCGAATCGTCGAACAACCCTTCGAATAACTGCGGCCTGCGCGCGAGCTGGTCGGCAAGCGCGGGGGCGTGGGCAAGGATCTTGGCAAGCAATCCCGCCAGCGGCTTGCGAGCTTCGAGCAAACGGAACAGGTTTACTCCGCTTGAAAGCCGCTCGACGATGTCGCCGAGCCGGTTGAGCGCATGCTCGGGGTCGGCTCCCGCAGCGATCGCCCGAAGCAAGGCGGGAAGCATCGCCTCGAACGCCTCCCGCGCCGGCGGCGAGCGAAGCGAACGCGCCCGTCCCGACCGCCATTGGGCGATGTGCCGCGCTGCACTGGCGGCATCGGCAAACCCCAGTTCGTGAAGCTCCCGCTTCAAAATTTCCGGGTCTTTGGACAATTGACGCCGCTGTTCGGGCGCAAGATTGTCGAACATCCGCCCGATGGCCTCGACGTGCGGCCGCACCCGGTCGAGCAGCGCCGCGCCGTCGCCAAGACCGTCGAGCCGGGCGACGTTGTCCAGCGCTTCCGGGCTTTGCGGGAGCAAATGGGTCTGGGCGTCCTCGACCATCTGCACGCGGTGCTCGACGGTACGAAGAACCCGATAGGCTTGCGCCAGCTGGCGCTCGGCGTCCGGGTCGAAATGCCCGGCCGCGGCAAGCGCGGCGATAGCGTCGAGCGTTGCCGGAGCGCGCAGCGCCCGATCGCGCCCGCCGTGGATCATCTGCTGGATCTGGACGAAAAATTCGACTTCGCGGATCCCGCCGCGTCCGCGCTTGAGGTCGAAGCCGTGGCCGATGTGCGCGTTGTTCGCGAAATGGTCACGAATCCGCGCCGAAATCGCTCGAACTTCGTCGATCACTCCGAAATCGAGCGAGCGCCGCCAGACAAAAGGCTGGATCGCATCGATAAAGCGGTTGCCCAGCGCAAGGTCGCCGGCTGCCGCGCGAGCGCGGATGAAGGCCGCCCGCTCCCACGCCAGCGCCGAAGATTCATAATGCGAGATAGCGGCATCGAGCGGCAGTGCGATCGGAGTCACTTCCGGCGACGGCCGGAGGCGAAGATCGACCCGTTCAACATATCCGTCGGCAGTGCGCTGCTGGAGGATTTCGATCAGCCTTTGGCCAACTCGAACCGCCGCTTCTCCAGGATCGTCGCGGGCACGGCGCGGAAGAGATTCCGGATCGAACAGCAAAAGCAGGTCGACATCCGACGAATAATTGAGCTCGTGGCTTCCAAGCTTGCCCATGGCGATCACTGCGAAACCCTGCGGGTCGGTGCCCGGCACGCGCTCGACTATCGCTGTACGAACCGCCGCGTCGATCGCCTGGTCGGCGAAATCCGAAAGCAACCGGGTCACGCGCTCCAGCGGCATTTCACCCGAAAGGTCGCCCAGCGCCACTGCAAGCGACAGGCCGTTGCGCTGGTAGCGAAGCCGCCGCTCGACCGTCTCGTCCAATGGCGCGAGCGCGAGGCGGACCGCGGCTTCGGCGCCCTCGGCCGCGAAAATATCGCCGATCTGCGGTCGTGTCTGTAGCGCTACACGAAGGAACGGCGAAAAGCGCCGTGCCCGGTCGAGCGCATCCTGGCGTACGCCGCGATTGCTGTTTTCATCCATTGCCGCTGGAGTCCTGCCGCAAATCGCGCCGCGACGAAACTTCCCGGCGCTTTGGGGCGTTGGAACCGCCGATGGACTTAGAGCGAAAAGCGCGAACTGAGACGGAATTACACATGATGGACCGAAGGGTCATTCGTGTTGACGTCCCGCCAGCCTATGACGGCATTATGGCCGCGCTTCGCCGCGCCTTCAGCGAAGCGGCAGAGGAGCCGAGCGACCGCGATTTCGCCGATCTCCTGCGAAGGCTCAACTAGGCGATCGCCCCTGGGCGCTAGAGATCGCGCGGGTCGCGATCGCGGCTGAGCTGCTCGACTTCGCCCATGATGGTCTGAAGCGCAGACTTGTCCGGATCGGTATGGTGCTGGCGGCGGGACGGCAGTTTGCCGCTCGAAAGCAGTTGCTCAAGCGCGACTCGACCACGAGCCACCCGACTTTTGATCGTACCGACCGCACAGCCGCAAATCTCGGCCGCCTCTTCATAGGCAAATCCGCCGGCGCCGACGAGGATCAGCGCCTCGCGCTGTGGCTGGGGCAAGTGCATCAGCGCCCGCTGCATGTCGGCAAGCTCGACGTGGCGGTCCTGGCTGGCCGGAGCGGCAAGGATCTTGGAGGCGGTGATATCGTCCCATTCGCCCTTGAAACGCGCCCGGCGCATCTGGCTCAGGAACAGGTTGCGAAGGATGATGAAGGTCCAGGCCCGCATGTTGGTGCCGGCCTGAAATCGCTTTCGTGCGGCCCATGCCTTGAGCAGCGTTTCCTGGACCAGGTCATCGGCAAGGTCGCGGCTGCCCGAAAGCGAACGTCCGAACGCGCGCAGATGCGGGATCACCGCGGCCAACTGGTCCTTGAACTCCGGGTCGGACAGCGGAACCGGGCCTTCACCGGCCATCTCGTCGCGGTCTTTGCCCTCGTCCTCGTCCAGGTCATCACGCTCGTCGGTCAAATATTATCCCCACCCAAATCAACCTCACCCTGTGTCGGTCCACGCCCATTGCCGCGCCCGGTTTGATCGAACCTGAACGGAATTTGTGACAAAGCTAAGGGCTCAGGGACGTCCAACCAAGACGATCACCGCAAAAATTACGACAACCAGCAACGTTCCTACGATCAGGACATAGCGCGCAACGCCCGGCGTCGAGCCGGCGCGCGCCTCGGTCGTCGTTTCAACTACCGATGGTTCGATATGTCGCGGGTCCGCCATTTTGCTTCCGTTACGAAATCACTGTTCGTCCGGCCAACGCGCCGAATGCAAAGGGTGTTCCGTGTCAGGCCGCGGGAACCGTCGCCGCGTCGAAAAACAGCGCCTGGGCAATCGCCGCCTTGACCGTCGACCGCTGAAACGGCTTGGTAATGAGGAAGGTCGGTTCGGGCCTGGTTCCGGTCAACAGCCGCTCGGGAAAGGCCGTGATGAAGATCACCGGCACCGAAAATTCCGCCAGAATGTCCTTTACCGCGTCGATCCCGCTCGAATCGTCGGCAAGCTGGATATCGGCGAGGACCAGGCCCGGCGGGCTCTGCCGCGCCTGGGCAACGGCCTCGTCGCGCGTAACCGCGACTCCGGTGACGTTGTGGCCAAGATCGCGAACGATGGTTTCAATATCCATCGCGATGATCGGCTCATCCTCGATGATCAGCACGTCGGCCAGCGTCTGGCGCTCAATTTCCTCCAGCGCTTCGGCGACCAGCGAATCGACGTCGGCCGGTTTGGCGCCGATGAGAAAGCCAGTGTCGTCGGACGAAAAGCCCTCGAGCGAGGTAAGCAGGAGCGCCTGGCGCGACAGCGGGGTTATCCGCGACAGTCGCGCATGGGCAATGCCCTCGGCGCCAGTCAGAGTCGCGGACGGCTCGGAGCCTTCTTCGACATTCGCCGTCGACCAGATCGCGTGGAACGTCCGGTAAAGACCAAGCCTGGGGTCAACGTCGCGGGGAAATTCGTCGGGCTGGGCGACAATCGCCTCCAACGTTGCGCGAACAAAGGCGTCGCCGTGGGCCTGGCTGCCGGTCAGGGCGCGGGCATAGCGGCGAAGAAATGGCAGGTGTGGTGCAAGTTCCTGGCCAAGGGACATAATGCAAAATTCTCCCTCGAAATCGTGATTGGCGCCGTCTTTGGCGGCCCACCAGTATTGTTGCAACCCTGGATGGTCTTGTTGCAACCCTGGACGGTCTTGTTGCAACCCTGGATGATCTTGGTGCAACCCTGTTTAAACCGACCCTCGTCAGACGTCTGCCACCTCTCAGCAATGTTTGGCCAAGATGTTTGGCAGAGATGTTTGGACCCCACTGGAACAAAGCACCGGCCATTTGGTTTCGTGGCTGGGCGGGCTAGTTGTAATGCGCGCTGTTCGCGCGCTGCGTCCACCGAAGTTCTGTGTCGCAACGGGTCAGACGCACGTCGAGGCCGTTGCGCCATTGGGCATGACGACTATGACCGCGCGTGATTGCCCGCAAGTGATGGCCCGTGCAGGGGGGACGAGGATTTGAGTGCCGAAAAAGGAAGTGACGGCAAGGGTGGCGGAGACCCGAAAAAGCCGACAAAGCAACGCTCGGGTGATCTCGGGCGGGCGCTTCGTTCGGTCTATGACGACACCGTTCGCGAATCGGTCCCGGACGAACTTCTCAAGCTCCTCGGCAAGCTCGGCTGACACGCGGGCGGCCGGAGGGCGCCAATGACCTATGCCCAGCGCTTCGCAAGGCTTCCAACCGCCGCCAAGCTGTTACTGATTCTGACCGCGGTCCTGCTCCCGGTCGGCCTTGGCCTGACGCTTGTTGGGCAGACCGGGATTCGCCAGGCCAAACTGGCCCTCGATGCGCAGTCGCAAGAGCAGTCCCGCAACGCCGGACGAGCGGTTGAAAGCCTGATTGCGCGCAACGCGCTCGCCATTCGCCTCGCCGCCAATTCCGCACTTGCCGAAGGCACCGCCGGGGCCTGTGACCGAGCTCGCCGAACTCTCGCCATCGCGCCCGCCGTTGCCCAGAGCTTCGAGCTCGAGACGATTGCCGGGCAGCCGCTGTGCTCTGCCGGAGAGGTCGCCAACACGGGTGACCTGCCGGTAGTCGCCCCGGGCGACATCCAGACCCGCGTCGCGCCCGGGTCCGATGCTGTCGCGGTCCGGACTGGCGTCAATGGCGGCATGGCGACCGCGCTTATCGGGGTCGACGAAATCCGCACCGCGGTCCGCCAGTCGGGCGCCGCGGCCCAGAGCATGGTCATTCACGACCGGATCCGCGCGCTTGACGTGGTCGCTCCTCCGCCCGGCCAGTCGTACGACCTCGCGATCAGCGAGTGGCCGATCGGCGACGGCTCGCTCGAGACCCGGGTGGGAGTCGCCAAGGCCCGGATCAGCCTAACCGAACAGATCATGCTGCTGCTTCCGGTGCTGATGTGGATCCTTGCCGCGCTGATTGCCTGGCTCCTTCTGAACCGCCTGCTGATCCGGCCATTGAAGCGGCTCGAGCGCGCCGTGCGCGGCTATCAGCCGGGGGACGACGGTCTCGACCTGCCCCAAAATCTCGGGCCGTCGGCCGAAATCCAGGAGCTTCGCGATGCCTTTGGCCGAGCCCTTTCGCGAGCCGACGAATCGGAGCGCGAGATGAGTGTTGCGCTCGATGGACAGCGGCGACTGGTAAGGGAGGTCCATCACCGGGTGAAGAACAACCTCCAGGTCGTTGCATCACTGCTCAACATCCACGGTCGAAACGCCGAAACGACCGCCGCGCGCGCGGCTTATGCCGGAATCAGCCGGCGCGTCGGCGCGCTGTCGATCGTCCACCGCAACCATTATGCCGAGATGGAGGAGAGCCGCGGAGTCTCACTTCGGCCTTTGATTTCGGAGCTCGCCGCAGAGCTTCGCGCAAGCGCTCCCGAGCTTGCGCGGGCAGTCTCGATCGATCTCGATGTAGATACTGTCTACACCACTCAGGACGTCGCCGTGGCCGTTGCATTTCTGGTCACCGAGATGGTCGAATTCGCGATGCTCAACTGTCCGCAGGACTCGATCGAGGTGTCGATTCGGCGAACCAGCGAGCTTACTGCCCGGCTGACTATCTCAAGCCCGGTGCTGGTGCCCGAGGACGGAGACATTCCGGAAAAAGTTCAGTTCGAGCGGATCGTAAGCGGGCTAGCGAAGCAACTTCGCTCGACGCTTGACCGCAAACTTGGCCGCTACAGCGTTGATTTACCTGCGTTTCCGCCAGCGTAACCAACGGCATTACGATTGTTTCGGCGCCGGTCAAAAAACTTTCAGAATCACCGGAACTGTTCTCGGTAAGAGCGCGTTCTGATATTCGGATAGCGACCTTATGCCCCCCCGCTCTCGCTATCCGCTTAAATGGGCCCGGAACCGCCAACCCTCCCCCCCCGGTGGCGCTTCCGGGCCCCCTTATTTTCGGGGCTCCTCGCTAGCACTGATACCCCCAGAATCGATCCCGGCGTCGGCAGCGATCTCTGCATTAATATCGCCCCCAGCATCGGTATCGACGGAAGCATCTGACCGCCGCGCCTTGCGCGCCGCGTGCCAGTGAGTGACTCGAATCGCGAGAATTGCGAATTCGTACAGTCCGTAGAGCGGCACCAGCAACAGCAGCATCGAGACCACGTCGGGCGGCGTCAGGACCGCCGCAACCGCGGCCGCGCCGACGATTGCGTAGCGGCGTGACTTGGCCAGCTGCTCGCGCGTGACGATCCCGGCGCGTTCGAGAATCATCAGCAGGATCGGCAGCAGGAATGCAGCCCCAAAGCCGAACAGGAACCGAGTCACAAAGCTCAAATAATTGCCGACTCCGGGAAGCGCCTCCTGCTGGACGCCGCCAACATTTCCCTGGAAGCTCAGCAGGAATTGCAATGCCCAGGGCATCGCCACGAAATAGGCGAACGAGGCGCCCGCGGCGAAGAACACAGGAGTCAGCAGAAGGAACGGCAGAAAGGCATTTTTCTCGCGCGAATAGAGTCCCGGAGCGACAAACCGCCAGATCTGCGTTGCAAGCATCGGGAAGCTCAGCATCAACGCTGCAAACAGCGCCACTTTCACCTCGACGAAGAACGCCTCGAAAATGTCGGTGTAAATGAGCTTGCCCTGCCCCGCCTTGAGCAATGGCTGGACGAGGACGGCGAAAATGTTTTTGGCAAAATGCAGACAGATGAAAAAGAACAGGGCGAGGGTCGCAAAGCACCACAGGAGCCTGCGCCTCAGTTCGATCAGATGTTCGAGCAACGGCTGCTTGCTGTCGTCGATGTCCTTCACGGCAATGGCCGC
>JBDSSR010000212.1:0-11211 GCA_039928675.1 Sphingomicrobium sp.
CCCAGATTGCCGAGGCCAAGGATCGCAGTGCCGTTCGAGATGACCGCGACCAGATTTCCCTTGCTTGTATAATCATAGGCGCAGGCGGGATTGTCGGCGATCGCCCGAACCGGCACTGCAACGCCGGGCGAGTACGCGAGACTTAGGTCGCGCTGGGTCGCCATCGGCTTGGTGGCAATGATTTCCAGTTTGCCGGGGCGGCCCCGCGAGTGGAACTCGAGCGCTTCGGCTTCGGTGTATCTGACGTTGCTTTCCGACATGGGAGGGGCCTTAGCGTCAATCCTGCAATCGAGTCACCCCGCCACTACCGGGCTTGCTATCGTTGCAATGGCCGCGACGCAGCGACTGCCCGCGACCCCGCCAATCCAGAGTCGCGCGGTGGTGGTGGAGCGGCTAGGCTCCCGCGATGGCTCGAGCCGACGCCCCGACCCCGATGATGGCCCAGTATCACCGCCTGAAGGCGGAGGCCGGGGAAGCGCTTTTATTCTATCGGATGGGCGACTTCTTCGAACTGTTCTTCGACGATGCCAGGGTCGCGGCGGCCTGCCTCGGCATCGCGCTGACGACGCGAGGCGCCGATTCGGGCGAACCCATTCCAATGTGCGGAGTGCCGGTTCACGCCGCCGAGACCTACCTCGCCCGGCTGATCAAGGCCGGCAATCGGGTCGCCATCGCCGAACAGACCGAGAGCCCGAGCGAAGCGCGCAAGGCGCGTGGGTCCAAGGCGCTGGTCGACCGCGCAATCGTCCGCCTGGTCACGCCCGGAACGCTGACCGAGGAAACCCTGCTGGTCAGCGCCTCGGCCAACTGGCTTGCAGCGATCGGCCGTGCTGGCGACGACTGGGCGCTCGCCGCCGCCGACATTTCGACCGGACGTTTCGAACTGGTCGCCTGCGGCCCCGGCGAGCTTGCAGCCGAGCTTGCGCGGCTTTCGCCCGCCGAAGTGATTGCCGACGTTCCGGTCGCGGGCCTTGAGACAAGCGCCGGCAAGGGCGGGTTCGACAGTATCGGCGGTGAGCGCGCGCTCAAGCAGCGTTTCGGTCTTGCAACGCTCGATGGTCTGGGCGCCCCGAGCCGGGCGGAACTGGCAGCGGCGGGCGGATTGCTGACCTACCTCGACGCGACCCAGAAGAATGCCGGCATTCTGCTCGACGCGCCGCGCCGGATTGCGCGCGCAAACCACATGGCGATCGATGCCGCGACGCGTGAAAGCCTTGAACTCACGCGCTCGGTCACCGGCACGCTCGCCGGCAGTCTGCTCGGGGTGATCGACCGCTGCCAGACCGCCACCGGTCGGCGCCTGCTGTGCGAGGATATCGCAGCGCCACTGACCAGCATTGCGACCATCGAAGCGCGCCTGGGGCTCGTCCACTGGCTGTTCGAAAATGCCATCCGGCGCGAACGCGTTCGATCGGCGCTGAAAACCATGCCCGACTTCGCTCGGGGCCTTGCCCGACTTGCGGCGGGACGCGGAAGTCCGCGCGACCTGGCCCAGCTTCGCGACGGGCTCGCGGCCGCTCAAAGCCTCAAGGCCGAGCTTGCCGACGAGCCCGATCGACCGGTCCTGCTCGATGGGCTTCTGCCGATACTCGGCGGGCACGACGAGCTGGTCGAACGACTTTCGCGCGCGCTCGTCGAAGTGCCTCCAATCGACAGCTCCAAGGGCGGCTATATCGCCCAAGGCTATGACCCGGCGCTCGATGGATTGCGCGATTGCGCGTCCAATGGCCGCCGCGCGATTGCCGCGCTCGAAGCCCGCTATCGCGAGTCGACGGGCCTCGGTTCGCTCAAGATTCGTCACAACGCCGTGCTCGGCTATCATATCGAAGTCGCGGCGCGCCACGCCGACCAGCTGATGGCGCCCGACAGCGGCTTCACTCACCGCCAGACGCTGGCCGGGGTGGTGCGCTTCAATTCGCCCGAGCTGCACGCCGAAGCGAGCCAGGTGGTCGAAGCCGGCGGCCACGCGCTTGCGGCCGAAGCTTCGCATTTCGAAGAACTGACCGCCCAAGCGCTGACGGCCGCGCGAGCAATCAGCGCGACGGCCGAGGCAATCGCGCGGATCGACGTCGCCGCGGGCCTTGCGCATCGTGCGGCCGAGGGCGGCTGGACCCGGCCCCAGCTGACCGACCAGCATTGCCTGGACATCGAGGGCGGGCGCCACCCGGTCGTCGAAGCCGCCCTGAGCGAACGCGGCGAGCGCTTCGTTCAAAACGACCTCGCGCTTGGTCCGGATGATCGCCTATGGCTGATCACCGGGCCCAATATGGGCGGCAAGTCGACCTTCCTGCGCCAGGCCGCGCTGATCGCGGTGCTTGCCCAGGCGGGCAGCTTCGTGCCTTGCGAGCGCGCCAGGGTCGGCATTGTCGATCGCCTGTTCAGCCGGGTCGGTGCGTCGGACAATCTGGCACGCGGCCGCTCGACCTTCATGGTCGAAATGGTCGAAACGGCTGCAATCCTTGCCCAGGCTGGTCCCGCGAGCGTCGTCATCCTCGACGAAATCGGTCGCGGTACATCGACCTACGACGGATTGGCGATCGCCTGGGCGGTGGTCGAAGCGATGCACGACCAAATTGCGTGCCGGACGCTGTTCGCAACGCACTATCACGAGTTGACCCGGCTCGCCGGCCGGCTCGACCGCCTGTCGCTGCATCATGTCCGGGCGCGCGAGTGGAAGGGCGATCTGGTGCTTCTTCACGAGGTCGCCGACGGCGCAGCGGACCGAAGCTATGGAATCGCCGTCGCCAAGCTCGCCGGTCTCCCGCCCGCGGTAGTGGCGCGCGCGCGATCGGTGCTTGCAAGGCTCGAAGCAGGGCGCGACGCAACCGGCGGGATCGCCGCCGGGCTCGATGACCTGCCGCTGTTTGCATCGGCCGCCGAGCCCGAGGCCGCGACCGATCCGCTGCTGCGCGCTATCGAGGCCCTTGAGCCCGACGGGATGTCGCCGCGCGAGGCGCTGGAGGCGCTTTACCGGCTGAAGCTGCTGGCGAAAGAGCAATGAGCCTGGTCGCAATCGAGAACCGCCGGGCGCTGATCGACCGGCGCGCGGTCGCCGACCGGCTCGCGAACGCGACGGGCAATGACCAGGCCACCGCGATCCTCCGCGAAGCGCTCGAACAGGGCCGCGCCGAAGTCGCCCGGCGGCTGAGCAAGGAGCCGGGACGTGGCCGTCCCGCAGCCGAAGCCAACGCCTATCTCCACGACCAGATCGTTCGCCTGGCCTACGAGTTCGTCTCCGCCCGGCTGCCCGGCGGCCCGCCAGGCCCCGGCCTTGCGCTGGTCGGGCTCGGCGGAACCGGGCGCGGCGAAATGGCGCCGTTCAGCGACATCGACCTCATGTTCCTCACCGCCACAACCCCGGCGCCCGCGCAGGAACAGGCGGCCAAGGCGATCCTTCATCTGTTGTGGGACCTCAAGCTCAAGGTCGGGCATTCAGTCCGCTCGATCGCCCAGCTGATCGCTTTGGCGAAAAAAGACATGACCGTCCGAAGCGCGTTCCTCGAAGCGCGCTGGATATGGGGCGACGACGCGCTGTTCGATGCCGCCATGGCCCGGTTCCGCAAGGACGTGGTCGCTGGAAGCGCGACCGAGTTCGTCGCTGCAAAACTCGCCGAGCGCGACGAACGCCATATCCGGATGGGCGACAGCCGTTATGTCGTCGAGCCCAACATCAAGGACGGCAAGGGTGGCCTTCGCGACCTTCACGCGCTCTACTGGATCGGAAAATATGTCCACCGGGTCGAACGGCCCGCCGACCTCGTCGGAGCCGGCCTTTTCACCGCCGCCGAGTTCCGCCGGTTCGACCGTGCCGAGCGCTTCCTGTGGTCGGTCCGCTGTCACCTCCATCTGCTCGCCGGGCGCCCGGAAGAACGGCTGAGCTTCGAATATCAGCGGCGGATTGCGGAGATCATGAACTACGCCGACCGGCCGGGGAAATCCGCGGTTGAACGGTTCATGCAATTCTATTTCCTCAACGCCAAGACGGTCGGCGATCTGACCGGCCTGTTCCTGGCGCAGCTCGACGAGCAGCTAGCCAAGAAGGGCTTCCGGTTTGGATTGCCGACGATTCGCCGGCGACCCGCCCGGCTTGTCGGCTTCGTTCTGGAACGCGGCCGGATTTCGATCCCCGCAGACGATTATTTTCGCGCCGACCCGGTGCGGCTGATCGAGCTGTTTGCAGTCGCCGCGCGCGAGCAGCTGGAGATCCACCCCAAGGCGATGCGCGCGGCAACCCGCGACTCGATTCTGATAGGTCGAAAAATCCGCGACGATCCGCGCGCCAATGCCTTGTTCCTAGAGGTGCTGACGTGCGTCAATTCGCCCGAGCTGGCGCTGCGCTGGATGAACGAGGCCGGCGTGTTCGGGCGCTTCGTTCCCGACTTCGGTCGGGTCGTCGCGCAGATGCAGTTCGACATGTATCATCACTATACGGTCGATGAGCATTCGATCCGCGCGATCGGCCTGCTCGCGGCGATCGAGCGCGGCGATCTGAAGCAGGATCATCCGCTGTCGGCCGCGCTGATCCGGCAGATTGCGTCACGCAGACTGCTCTATGTCGCAGTGCTGCTCCACGATATCGCCAAGGGGCGTGGCGGTGACCATAGCGAACTTGGTGCGCAGATCGCGCTTGAACTCGCCCCCCGCTTCGGGCTCGATCCGGCCGAAACCGAAACCGTTTCCTGGCTGGTCCGAAACCATCTGCTGATGTCTTCGACCGCGTTCAAGCGCGACATCGCCGATCCCAAGACGATCGAGGATTTCGTGCGCCACGTGCAAAGCCCGGAACGGTTGCGGCTGTTGCTGATGCTGACCGTGGTCGACATCCGGGCGGTCGGCCCGGGTATTTGGAACGACTGGAAGCGAATGCTTCTCACCTCGCTGTTCGAAGCCGCCGAAGAGCGTCTCCGTCTGGGATACAAGGAACATGGCAGGCCCGAGCTGGTCCGCGCGCGGCAGGAAGAACTGGCCGCTGCGCTGGGCTGGAAGGCAAGCGCAATCCGGGCGCACTCGCGGCGCTTGCCCGACAGCTACTGGCTGGCCGAAACACCCGCATGGCAGGAAGCCAACGCGCGGCAGATCGCCGAGGCCGAAGCGCGGATAGGGGACCAGCAGCCAAGCATCGTGGTCGACAATGACGAGCAAAGCGGAGCGACTCGCGTCAGCGTCTTCACTGCCGATCGCGAAGGGTTGTTCAATCGGCTGTGTGCCGGGCTTGCCGCGGGCGGCGCCAATATCATCGACGCGCGAATCCATACCACCCGCGATGGCATGGCGCTCGACAACCTTCTGGTGCTCGACGGGCGCGGCAAGGCTTATACCGACCGCCGGCTTCGCCTGCGGCTGGCCAAGGCGGTCGAAGCGGCACTGGCAGCCGGCACTCCGCCAGCGCTTGCAGCGGCAACACCCGAACGGCGAGGCCATGCTTTCGATGTTGCGCCATCGGTCGCGATTGCCGACCGGGCGTCGACCCGGACCACCGTGGTCGAAGTCAACGCGCGCGATCGCCCAGCGCTGCTCGCCGCGCTGACTGCCGCGATCCACGATTGCGGACACCGCATTCATTCGGCCCACATCGCCACCTACGGCGAGCGAGCGGTCGACGTGTTCTACCTCACTCGGGCCGACGGCAAGAAACTTCGCAGCGCAGATGGCGACCGCCTGCGGACCGGATTGCTCCGGGCCGCAAGCGAGCCGTCAAAAGCGCGAGCCGCCTAGCCCCGCTCGCCGCGCTCGACCGGCGCGAGCGGCGGAGGCGGAGGTGGAGGCGGCGGAGGCGGACATGTTGCACCAACCGCGATCATCGATCCGTCAGCGCACGTCTGCATTGCCGGAGGCGGCGGGGGCGCTGGCGGAGCGATATAGGGCGGGGGTACTGCACGAGCGAAGCCGAGCTTGCCTCGCAAGGTCGCTCCGAACGTCCGAGGCTCACCCAGGAACGCGCCGAAAAGCTGGGTTGACCGGGTATAGAAGCCTTGTTCGACACCGCGCTGAGTTCCCGAACCCTGGGCGAACGCATCAAATGCGACTTGCAAATACTTTTGGTTGAACAAATTCTGCGCCCACAGTTCGAGCGCCCAACGATTATCGGCGCTTTGAATGCCGACCCGCGCATTGACCACCGTGAACGCCTTCTGGACCTTTTCGAGATCAAGATCGGAGCCAGTATTCAGCGAGGACTGATAGCGCATGTCCGCATAGAACAAGGCGCGCAGGCCATCGGTGATCAACGGGTTGTAGGTGAACGAGGCCGTCCCGACGAATTCAGAGCTGTTGGACAAGCGCCGGTCCGGGAGCTGAAACAGGGCGTTGGTCAACGCTTTGCCGTCGGCTCCGACCAGGTTGCGACGGTAGCGCGTGTCAGCGACCGTCGCGCCAAGATTGATCCCCAGGTCGGTCATCGGCCGAGCGAACACTTCGACCTCGACACCCTGGCTTCGAACACCCGGGCGAAGCGTGCCCGAACAAGCTCCGGTCACCGGATTATTGTCGATGTCCGCACCGTTGAGGTCGTCCGCGCATGCATTGATATTTTCAACGATGAACTTGGTGCCGTCAAAGGTGTTGAGCTGGAAATTCTTGAAGACCTGATGGAAGGCGGCGACGTTCACGTCGATCCCCCGGCCATGGTATTTCGCGCCCAATTCGAACGCGTCGTTGGTCTCCGGCTTGAATTGCAGATCGTCGAGCGTTGCAGTCGCGAGCACCGGACCGGCGCTCCCCGGAACCTGCTGACGAGCAAGGCCGGCACGATCCAGGTTGAACCCGCCCGCTTTGTAGCCGCGCGAGTAGCTGGCGTAGGTCAAAAGACGATCGGTCGGCTTGTAGCTAAGCACGACGGTGCCGGACAGATTGTTCTCGGACTTTACCGACGCCCCGGGATTGAAACCGGTAGGGACCGCCGGATTGAAGCACGGCAAACGCTGCAGCCCGGCCAGCGAGGTCGGCAGGCCTCTTGCAATCAAATTGTTGATCGCAAGCGCCCGGCAAATGTCATTGTTGTCCGAGAAGTTCGCGTTGAGTGTCTTGCGCTCATGCGTGTAGCGCGCACCGATTGTCAGCTTGAGCTGATCGGTAACCGAGATGATATTATGCGTGAAAAGCGCGATATTGTTGCTTTTCTGATTGTACAGATCGTCAATTCCGGCGCCGCTGAGCGAAGCGCCGGGAATGCCGAGGACTGCCGCGATCGAGCCGAAGCCGGGCCGCGCCGGATTGGCATTGAACGGGGCCAAGCCGGCAAATTGCGCGGACAGCGTCGCCAGCTGGGTGCGAAGTGCGGCAAGTTGCGCCTGAAGCGCCGGGATCTGCTCCGGCGGAGTTGCAGGATTGGCAATGGCGGCCTGAATTGCGGCGATTCCCGCCTGGACTTGACCAATCCCGGTCTGGAGCGCCGCAAGTGTTCCGCCTAGCGCGGGGCCAACGCAGGTTGGCGAACTGGGGCTGACCGCCGCCGGGAATATCGACTGAAACAACAGGCAGTTGGCGAATTTTTCGTAATCGCTGCCATATTCAAGGTTGTCGCGGACCTGGAGGTCCTCGTTCGCGTAATAGCCGCCGACCAGCCAGTCGAGCGGTCCGGCGGTGCCGTTGAAGCGAAGTTCCTGGCTGAACGTCGAATAGCGATTATACGAACCGCCGTCGGGCGCGCGGTGAAGAATATCGAGGTTGTTGTAATCCGCGTCGGTCCCGCGAGTATATTTGTTATAGCGATAAGCGGTGATCGAGGTCATGCTGATGTTGCCAAATTCATACGACAGCTCGCCTGAAACTCCGCCGTCCCTGACTTTGGACTGATAGCCGTATCCTTCCGTCCAGCTCGCCTTGCGGGCGAACGGATCGTCCTCGATCACCGCGCCCAGGGCCTGCAGGAACGGTTTGACGGTCGACGGCTGGCGGCCCGTTCCGACGACATAATCGCTGGCCGGCAAATAGGGTGCGGCGCAGCAGGTTTCGTCGCGATTGGTAAAATCGCCGATCAGACGGAACGACAAATCGCTGCTCGGCTGGAACAGCAATTGGCCACGAAGCAACCACCGATCACGGTCGTTGACGCGCTCTCCGGTAATCGAATTGGTAATGAACCCGTCGCGCTTCACATAAACCCCGTCGAGGCGCGCAGCGATGGATTCGGAAATCGGGCCGGTCGCGCCAAGTTCAATGCGGCGGAAATTATAATTTCCAAGGTCAAGCTGGCCGTAGACCGATGGTGTGAATTGCGGCTTGGCGGTGATCACCGAGATAAGGCCGGCGGACGTATTGCGTCCGAACAACGTGCCCTGTGGCCCGCGCAGCACTTCGATACGGTCAATCGGTCCAAGTTCGGTCAATCCGGATGCGGTCCGCGAACGATATACGCCGTCGATAAACAAACCGACCGAGCTTTCCAGTCCGGGGTTGTCGCCGACCGTTCCGACGCCGCGGATTCGCGCCACTGCTGCGCCACCTTCCGACGAGGTCGATGACACCAGCAATGACGGTGACAATTGGACCAGCTGGCGGATGTCGGTGGCACCACTGTTTTTAAGCGATTCCGCGGTTACCGCGCTGACCGCCATCGGCACGTCCGAAAGCGCCTGATTACGCCGAGTCGCGGTAATGATGATGTTGCCGGTGTCGACCGGCTCCTGGACGCGCGCCTGATCGCTCACTGCCGCGGTCTCAGCGGTTGCGCCATCGGTCGGTTGAGCGCCTTGCTTGTCGGTGTCCGTGGACGACTGCGCGGTCTGCGCGACCGCTGGACTCGCCAGAACCAAAATTGCGGCCGAAACCAGCCAGCTGGACTTGCGCATCATGTCTCTCCCCTATCCGGACGCAAAACGTCCGGTCCGGAGCAAGGCTAAGCGCGAACCGAAAACATGAAAAGCGAATGCAGCATGGGTGCAACAACAATGCACTGCTGCTGCAGCAATTTGGCAACACGGATGTCAGTAGTCGGCGGTTCCGATTCGCGCCGGATCATGAGCGCTATTTGGGCGCGAGGACCATCAGCATCTGGCGCCCTTCCATCCGCGGATGGGCTTCAATCTTGGCCAGCTCGACAACCTGCTCCTGGACCCGGCGAAGCACGGCCATGCCAAGCTCGCCATGCGCCATCTCGCGTCCGCGAAAACGCATCGTCACCTTCACCTTGTCGCCGTCTTCAAGGAACTCGACGACCTTCTTCATCTTGGTGTCGTAATCGTGGTCATCGATATTCGGACGCATCTTGATCTCCTTGATCTCCTGCGTCTTCTGCTTCTTGCGCTGCTCGTTGGCCTTTTTCTGGACCTCGTACTTGTAGCGCCCGATATCGAGAAACTTGGCAACCGGCGGATCGGAGTTGGGAGAGATCTCGACCAGGTCGAGGCCGACTTCCTGAGCCTGTTCGAAGGCCTCGCGCGTGAACATCACGCCCAAATTCTCGCCGTTTTCGTCGATCACCCGGACCTTCTGGGACTGGATGAACTCATTGTAGCGAGGGCCGGTCATTGCAGGCGATTGGGCCATGCCTCGGCGCGGATAGGGTGGCGGTATAGCGAAGTCTCCGTTTTCGTTGTGATCAACGTCCGGAGGTAGGCATTCCCGCGTCCGCTGGAAAGTGCGTGCGAACAAATGTGAGTCGATTTTGCCGCCACCTGTGGCGTGCGAGCGTCAGCGAGAGTGGGTGATCGCGGCCTTTCGCGAGCTTCGCGCGGGCCTTGGCCAACTGTTTCGCGAGCTTTCGGAAGAGCAGCAGATCGTCCGCGGCGAAACTTCGCCGGACTCGGCTTGCGAAGCATAATGTGCCCAGAAGCTGTTCGCCAACGATCAATGGTTCACTCGCGCAGGCGTCGAAACCGGCCGTCCGGACCAGCTCGGAAATCGGGTCGGCCGAGGCCTGAATTCCGGTCACGTGAACGGCTGAGCGCGTTAACGCCACGGTTCCGCAAATTCCCTGGCCCAGGCGCACGGTGCCGCAGCGCAGTGCCAGTTGCGGGTCGAACCCTTCGATGAAACCGAGTTGCAGTGGGCGCGCCGGATCGACGACGACAAAGCCAAGCGCGGCATCCACGATCCGCTCCGCGGTCAGGGTTCGGAAAAGACGCGGCATCACATCATCGTCGGGATCCGCGCCGGACTCGAGGCGGTCGGCGGTTTCGTCGAGAATTTGTCTACGGCGTCGGTCCAACGCGTCTTTGGTAGCTTCGCGCTCGGCGCGCGCAGCCATTAGCAGTTCCTGTGCCGCCGATTGCACTAGCATCCCCCCAACTGTCGTCGCCCAGTCGGCTGGTCCCTACCTTAAGTCAGCAATTTGGGGCACGCGGAAACTGGTCCAAAGTGGCTCCTGTCAGCGTAAGTCGGGTGCCAACGCCTCTTCGCGAATCATCGTAATCGCGTCATCGAGGCTCATCATCTTCTGGTGTTCGTCGCTGCCAAGGCGGCGCAGTGCGACGGTTCCCTCCTCCGCCTCGCGCTTGCCGACGACGAGCAGCAGCGGGACCTTGGCCAGGCTGTGCTCGCGGACCTTGTAATTGATCTTCTCGTTGCGAAGGTCGCTGGCGACCCGGATGCCCGCCGCGGACAGCTTCGCCGCGACTTGCCGGGCATAATCGTCGGCGTCCGAAACGATGGTTGCGACCACTGCCTGAACCGGCGCCAGCCACAGCGGAAACTTTCCGGCATAATGTTCGATGAGAATGCCGATGAAGCGTTCGTAGGAGCCGAAGATCGCCCGGTGGAGCATGATCGGGCGATGCCTTGCGCCGTCTTCGGCGACGTAGCTCGCGTCCAGCCGATCGGGCAGCACCCGGTCAGACTGGATTGTTCCGACCTGCCAGGTTCGGCCGATTGCGTCGGTCAAATGCCATTCGAGCTTGGGCGCATAAAATGCCCCTTCGCCAGGCAATTCCGCCCAGCCATATTCGTCGGTTGCAAGGCCGGCGGTGACGACTGCGTCGCGCAGCTCGCCTTCGGCCTTGTCCCAGTCGGAATCACTGCCGAAGCGCTGGTCGGGGCGAAGCGCCAGCTTGATCGCGTAACCCTCGAAGCCGAGATCGCGGTAGACCCGGTCGGCGAGCGCGCAAAAGGCCTGCACTTCATCGACAATCTGGTCTTCGCGGCAAAAGATGTGGGCATCGTCCTGCGTGAACTGACGAACCCGCATCAATCCGTGCAGCGCGCCGTGCGGCTCGTTGCGATGGCAGCTGCCGTTCTCGTACAAACGGAGTGGCAGGTCGCGATAGCTTTTGATCC
>JBDSSR010000213.1:0-3320 GCA_039928675.1 Sphingomicrobium sp.
CCGGTACGCCCGCTCGGACCCGACTGGCCGCGCGACCTGATGCTCGCGCTCAAGGCGGCGACCGGATCGGTGTGGCAGGTGACGCTGTCCGACGAGCCCGGCGAGCCGTCGCTCCACCAGCAGGAGAAAATGGTCGAGGAGCGCGTTCGAGCCGACGTGCTTGCCGATCCCAATGTTCGCGCGGTGATGGACGCATTCCCGCAAGCCGAGCTCGAATCCCACTCAACCAGAGGCGCCTGAAATGCCCGACATGCCCGACTTCGATGAAATCATGAAAATGGCGCAGAACGCCCAGAACGAGCTGCAAAAGGCACAGGACAACCTCGACAAGGTCGAGGTCGAAGGCGCGTCGGGAGGCGGACTGGTCAAGGTCCGGGCGACCGCAAAGGGCCGTATCCTTGCAGTCGACATTGACGAGAGCCTGCTTGCGCCAAGCGAGAAGTCGATGGTCGAGGACCTCGTTGCAGCGGCAATCAACGATGCTCGCGCAAAGGCCGATGTCGCCGCCGCGGAGGAGCTTCAGAAAATGCAGTCTGGGTTGCCGCTGCCGCCGGGGTTCAAGCTGCCCTTCTAAACGCCACGGGCAAAGTCGCCTCGCAATGACGAGGGTGGATTTCGGGCGCGCAAGGGATTAACTCGCCGCCAATTCCATCAGTCTCGTTCGAAGGACCCGCGACCCAATGGCCGCTCAATATGCCTATGTGATGAAGGACATGACCAAGTCCTTTCCCGGTGCCCAGAAGCCGGTGCTCAGTCATATCAACCTGCAATTCTACCACGGCGCCAAAATCGGCATCGTCGGGCCCAACGGCGCGGGCAAGTCGACGCTGATGAAGATCATGGCCGGGATCGACACCGAATTTCAGGGCGAGGCGTGGCCCGGCGAGCATGTCACCGTCGGCTATCTGCCGCAGGAACCCGAGCTCGACGCAAGCAAGACGGTTCTTGAAAACGTCAAGGACGGCGCTCGCGAAACTGCCGACATGGTCGATCGCTTCAACGCCATTTCGGCCGAGATGGGCGATCCCAAGGACGACACCGACTTCGACAAGCTGATGGAAGAAATGGGCGAGCTCCAGGGCAAGATCGACGCGGTCGACGGCTGGACGCTCGACAACCAGCTCGAAGTGGCGATGGAGGCGCTTCGCTGCCCGCCTTCGGACATGTCGGTCGAAAGCCTGTCAGGCGGCGAGAAGCGCCGGATCGCGCTTACTCGCCTTCTCATCCAGAAGCCCTCGATCCTCCTGCTCGACGAGCCCACCAACCACCTCGACGCCGAAAGCGTCCAGTGGCTCGAAGCCCATCTCAAGGAATATGCCGGAGCGGTGCTGATGATCACCCACGACCGCTATTTCCTCGACAATGTCGTCAGCTGGATTCTCGAGCTCGATCGCGGGAAATATTTTCCGTACGAAGGCAATTATTCGACCTACCTCGAGAAGAAGTCGAAGCGCATGGAGCAGGAGGACCGCGAGGAGTCCGGCCGCCAGAAAGCAATCAAGGACGAGCTTGAGTGGATTCGCCAGGGCCCAAAGGCGCGCCAGACCAAGTCCAAGGCGCGAATCGCCAAGTTCGACCAGCTGGTCGCAGCGCAGGACAAGCGCGTGCCCGGCAAGGCGGAAATCCTTATCCAGGTGCCCGAACGTCTCGGTGGCAAGGTCATCGACGTCGAGGAAATTTCCAAGGCCTATGGCGACAAGCTGTTGTTCGAAAATCTGTCCTTCACTTTGCCGCCGGGCGGGATCGTCGGCGTGATCGGACCCAACGGTGCGGGCAAATCGACGCTGTTCAAGATTCTCACCGGGCAGGAGACGCCTGACAGCGGATCGGTCGACGTCGGCCCGACGGTCCATCTTGGCTACGTCGACCAGAGCCGCGACCATCTCGATGGTTCGAAGAACGTCTGGGAGGAAATTTCGGACGGCGTCGATTACATGAAGGTCAACGGCCACGACCAGTCGACCCGGGCCTATGTCGGAGCCTTCAACTTCAAGGGCCAGGACCAGCAGAAGAACGTCGGCAAGCTGTCGGGCGGCGAGCGCAACCGGGTGAATATCGCCAAGATGCTCAAGCGCGGCGGCAATGTCCTGCTGCTCGACGAGCCGACCAACGATCTCGACGTCGAGACGCTCGGCGCGCTCGAGGAAGCGATTGAGAATTTTGCCGGGTGCGCGGTGGTCATCAGCCACGACCGCTTCTTCCTCGACCGGCTTGCAACGCACATTCTGGCGTTCGAAGGCGACAGCCGGGTCGAGTGGTTCGAAGGCAATTTCGAGGCTTATGAAGCAGACAAGGTCCGGCGGCTGGGCGAGGAAGCAACGCGGCCGCACCGGACCAGCTACCGAAAGCTTCAGCGCTGACGTGATCGCCTTCACTTCGCTGTTGTGGATCTGGAAGGGCAAGGCGGCCGGGCGCTGGCATTTCTTGACTGTTCCCGAGGAGTTGAGCGGCGCGATCCGCGCCCACGCGTTCGAAATTCCACGCGGGTTCCGCTCGGTCCGGGTCGAAGCGCGGATCGGGCAGGTTGCCTGGCACACCTCGGTCTTCCCGCTCGACAGCGGCGGCTATGTGCTTCCGGTCAAGGCCGACGTGAGAAAGCGCGCCAGGCTTTCAGTGGGCGATGAAGTGAAGGCCGTGCTGACCTTGCTATAGCGAAGCGTCGTGCCGTGGCGCTTAATCGCGCTTGTCGAGCTCGTTCGCGGTTTGCTCGAAGCGCCGGGCCATTTGCTCCAGGACGATTGCACTTTCCCTGGTGTACAGCGCACCAGCCAGGCGGCGGCAGCGGTCAGCCTGCTCGTGAAGCGCTTCGCTCTGCTCATCTGTCACATCGATCAGCATATTGACCGCGCCGGTGAGCGTTCCGTCGGCCGCGAACAATGGCGTCGGATACGGACGAAACGCGACCCGGCTTCCGTCGGGGCGTTGAGCGATTGCGATGGCATCGCGGACTGGCCGCTTCTGATGGATCGCTTGCGCCATCGGGCAATCCTCATGCGCGAGCGGGTCGCCGTCGGTCGTGAACAGCTGCCAGGTGACGCACCAGCGGTCCTCGCCGAGCTGCGGCTGGCGCCCGGCGAACGCGACGCAGGCGTCGTTCCAATAGATGACGAGCCCTTGTGCGTCGGTGGTGTAAATTGGAACCGGGAGGCGATCGAGCGCATCGCGCCAATTCTCAGCCCCGGCGGGGGCGGCGAGCGCGTCAAGCGCGGCGTCGAGAATTTGTTGGGAGCTCTGGCCAGTCATGGGTTTGCAGTCATCGTCCGGTTTTGCGTTAACCTAGGTTATGTCGCTCAACCGACACAAGGACGAGTGGTTCCATC
>JBDSSR010000214.1:0-7452 GCA_039928675.1 Sphingomicrobium sp.
TTCCAATATCCCGTCGAAATCCCCGGCGTGTCCTACCTCCAATTCCTCCGCGAAAGCCTCAACGCGCAACGGCGTTCGCGTGGGCAACCCGACCTGTCCGGCGCTCAATTCATGAAGCTTGCGCGCGAGCAGGCGGGGCTTGTCGGGATGGATTCCGAAATGCTCAAGCGGCCGGTCAACGTCGGCTTTTCGGGCGGGGAGAAAAAGCGCGCCGAAATGGTCCAGATGGGCATCATCGACCCCAAATTCGCGATCCTCGACGAGACCGACAGCGGGCTCGATATTGACGCATTGAAAGCGGTCGGCGCGGGCATCAATGCGATCATGCGCAAGCCCGACAAGGGCGTGCTGCTGATCACCCATTATCAACGACTGCTCGACTACGTCCGGCCCGACCGCGTGCACGTGCTTCGCGCCGGGCGGATCGAGCGCAGCGGCGGCGCCGAGCTTGCGCACGAACTCGAGCGCGAAGGCTATGTCGAGGCGGCAGCGTAAATGACCGCTCCGTTTCCAACCCGCAAACAGGAGGATTGGCGCTACGCCGACCTCGATGCGCTGAAGCCCGTGTGGGCCGACTTCGCCGATCCGGTGACACTGACCGTCGCGCCAGGCGAAAGCCTGGAGGAAATGTGGCTTCCGGCGACCGGCGACGTGCAATTGCGGCGCGTTCAACTGTCGCTTGGCGAAGGCGCGACAGCACGAATCTTCGCGCTCAATGCTGCGCAGCATTACGGACGTGTCGAGCTCGACGTGTCGCTTGCCGATGGCGCTGAATTTTCGCTGTTCGGCGCCAATATCGGAAGCGGCGTTTCGACCAACGAATTCGTCACCATTGTTCGCCACAACGGGGTTGGCTCGCGATCGCGCCAGGTGATTCGCTCGGTGCTCGGCGGCAAGGCGACAGGCTCCTATCTCGGCAAGGTCGCAGTTGCTCGCGGAGCGCAGCAAAGTGATTCCGAACAGTCGATCAAGGCCATGCTGCTCGATCGCGGCGCAACCGCGAACGCCAAGCCCGAGCTGGAGATTTACGCCGACGACGTGAAATGCGCGCACGGCGCAACGGTTGGCGAACTCGACCCGATGCAATTGTTCTACGCGACAAGCCGCGGCATCGACCCGGCGAGCGCGCGGAGACTGCTGCTCGAGGGATTTGTCATGGGCCTGTGGGACAGCGCTTGCGAAGGCGCGGAAATCGCCCGGGCGAGCGGTGACGCCTTGCGGAGCGTGGCATGAACGCGCCTACCCGAATCCACTCGGCGCTCGATGTTCGCGCCCAGTTTCCCGGCGTTGGCGACTGGCACTATCTCGACAGCGCAGCGACCGCGCAAAAGCCGCAGGCGGTGATCGACGCAATCACGCAAGGCTATGCCGGCGATTACGCGACGGTTCACCGCGGCGTGTACCAGCGCTCGAGCGAAATGACCGGGCGTTACGAAGCTGCGCGAGCCGCTGCCGCGGCGCTGATCGGCGGGCAGGCGCATGAACTGGTCTTCACCCGCGGAGCGACCGAAGCGATCAACCTGGTCGCGCGCACGCTGCCGCGCAACGGACGCAACCGGGTCCTGCTGTCGCAGCTCGAACATCACAGCAATATCGTCCCGTGGCAGCTTGCCGGGTTCGAGGTCGACGCGGTGCCGTTGACGGCTGACGGTCAAATCGATCTCGACGCCGCCCAAGCGATGCTGACCGAGCAGCATTGTGTCGTCGCCTTCGCGCATGTCTCAAATGTCCTGGGCTCGGTTCTCGACGCCAAGCGAGCGTCGGACATCGCCCATTCCAAGGGGGCGTTGCTGCTTCTCGACGGATGCCAAGCCGTTCCGCGTATAGGCGTCAACTTAGTCAACTTAGGGGCCGATTTTTACGCCTTCTCCGGGCACAAACTCTACGGCCCGACCGGGATCGGCTGCCTGTGGGGCCGGGAACGACTGCTTGCAACGATGCCGCCGTGGCAAGGCGGCGGATCGATGATCGAGAAGGTGACGTTTGAGGCCAGCACCTACCTCGACGCGCCGATGCGGTTCGAGGCGGGAACCCCGCATATTGTCGGCGCCGTCGGGCTTCATGCCGCGATCAACTGGGTCGAAGCGATCGGCCTCGACGCAATCCATGCCCATGAAGCCGCGCTCGTCCGCGCGTGCCGCTCGGCCTTGTCGCAAATCCCCGGGGTGACGCTTTACGGGCCGCCAGACAGTGCCGGGATTGTCAGTTTTAACGTCGCCGGGGTTCATCCGCACGATACCGCCACCATATTGGACGATGCGGGCGTCGCGGTCCGCGCCGGTCATCATTGCGCCCAGCCGTTGATGCGCTGGCTCGGCGTCGAAGCGACGGCGCGGGCAAGCTTCGCAGCGCACAGCGACAGCTCGGATATTGCCGCGCTGATCGACGGCATTGAACAAGTGAAGCGAGTTTTCGCGTGAATGAAGAACGCAAGATCGAGACCGAACAGGTCGATGCCGTAGAGCCGCCGCCGCGCGCTCGAGTGCCCGAGGACGTGCTGCGCAAACGCGACTATCTCGCCGGCTTCCTTGCTGGCGAAAAGGACGAACCCGCGGCCGCCGGCCCGGGGAGCGACCTGCAGGCAGCGGTGGTCGATGTGCTCAAGTCGATCTATGACCCGGAAATTCCGGTCGACATCTACGAGCTTGGACTGATCTATGACGTCGAGGTCAGCGAGGACGGCGACGCGACGGTAACGATGACCCTGACCACCCCGCACTGCCCGGTCGCCGAGTCGATGCCCGGGGAAGTGGAGCTTCGCGTGCTGTCGGTTCCAGGTATCCGCGATGCCGCCGTCAATCTCGTCTGGGACCCGCCGTGGGATCCGTCGAAGATGAGCGACGAGGCACGGCTCGAACTGGGGATGCTGTAATGAACCAAGAAACAAGGATCCGGGCCCGGCCCGCCGCAATCACGCTGACGCCCGGCGCCGAGCAGCGCATTGCCGACCTGATGGCCAGCGCTCCAGCGGATGCGATCGGAGTGAAGCTGTCGACTCCCCGACGCGGCTGTTCCGGGCTCGCTTACTCGGTCGATTACGTCAGCGAGGAGCAGCCGTTCGATGAAAAGATCGAAACCGCCGGCGGTGCCTTTTACGTCGACGGAGCCTCGGTCCTGTACCTCGTTGGATCGACCATGGACTGGGTCGAGGACGACTTCGCGGCAGGCTTCGTGTTTGCCAATCCCAACGCCAAGGGCGCCTGTGGCTGCGGCGAAAGCTTTACCGTCTAGCTAAAAGCCGACGGTGAAGCGCAGCGCTGCCCCGGCATCTCCCGGCGCGGCCGCGATGTGGCCCGGCTGACGGCGATAGAACAGGTTTCCACCCAGATAGGCATTGCCGCCAAGGACCGTCGATCCGTAACTCAATTCGCCGTCCATCTCCCGCCCGCTGGGCCGCAGCGACATGGTCCGAAGCGCGCTCGTGGCAGTCTCGGTTGCATAGTCGTAACCGGTCGGGAGAAGCAGCGAGAAGCCCCCGTTTTCCACCCGCAGCGGCTGCGAAAAGCGAAGCCCGAGGCGGTCGGCGGCGCCAAACAGCCCGGTCTTGCCGATGTCCAGGCCGTACGCGCCGGTCCGGAAGCTGCCGGCGGCAAAGCTAGTCCAGCCGCGCCGCGCGCTTAGCGCCGCGCTCCAGCCCCCGCCAAGGTCGCGACGCGCCTCGGCATCGACGAACAGCGAGCCCGATCCTCCTCCGCCAAGCGCCGAGCTCATCCGGCCGCCGAGGAGCGATGCCTTTTCGTCGAGGCGGCTCATCCCCACCGACAACCAGTTGCGGCCAAGGGTTCGATCAAGCGCGATCGACGTCCAGCTGTAAGGCGATCGGTCAAGGCCGGGATCGATCGGCTGGAAGACGCTGCCCGTCTCGCCGGACGCGGTCACTCCTGTGCCTCCAAACTGGTGCCGGACGGCGATGCTTTGTCCGCGCGCCGCGCTGAATCCGGGATCGCCTGCAATATCCTTGGCGATCAGGAATGAATCCGCGCCAGCGCCGTTGAGCCGGCGTTCCATCGCCTTTGCCCCTTGGGCAAAACCGAATGCGACTGCGGTCTGTTGATCGATCCGCGCAACCGCTGAACCGGCGATCAGCTTCGACCTGCGCAAATCTTCGGGACCGATCCCCGTCCGCTCGAGCGCGAAGCCGTCGGCAAGGTCGCTGCGCTGACGGACCGTCATTGCAATGCTGACTGGCCCGGCCTGTGTGCTGCTTGCGCGAATATCGTTGTGAAGCGCCTGGGCCAGCGGGGTTTCGCTCGGCGCCCGGCTCAGCGTGCGGGCCAGGTTGAGTATATAGGCTCGGCTGTAGCCATCGAGGATGACGGCTCCGAGTGACTGGGTGGTGTTGGCGTCGCCGGCCACCGCTGGAAGCGCTCCGTTGCTGGTCAGGCTGACCGGAGTCTGGCCGCTTGCAAGCGACGTCGCTCCTGACGGCAGGAACGCGCGCCCGATATTCAGCCGGCCGTGGCCGAAGATCGAATCCACGCCGGCGTCGCCGAGGTCATCGGCGCTGTTGAACAGCAATTGCACGATCTGCTTGCCGGTCAGATTGGGAAAAGCCTGTGCGAGAAGAGCTACTGCGCCACTGATTGTCGGCGCGGAAAAGCTGGTGCCGCTCCACAGATATGGAGTGCCATTCTGGTCGGGCGCGCGATCATCGAGGCCAAGCGCGGTCAAATACCAGGCGGCGCCGGTTCCGGCGCGATCCGAAAATGTCGAAATCAGGCTCGAGTCGATGGTGTTGTTCGACCCCAGCACTCCGATCGACCCCGCGATGATCACCGATCCGTCGAACTGCTTGGCCGGATTGAGTGCGAACAGGTCTGGGTTGGCGGTGGAATCATTTCCCGCGGCTATCACCAATACGATACCCGCATCGACCGCGCGCCGCATCGCGGCGAGGAGATCGGGGCCCGGTGCGGAGCCGCCAAGCGACATGTTGATGACTTTCACACCGGCCAGCCGCGCCGCGTCGATTCCCGCAGCGATCGCATCGTCGTAAAAGCTACAGCCGTCCTTGCTTGCGCACGACCCGACCTGGTCGGCGCGCTCGCTGACGATGATCGCGTTGAACGCCACGCCCATCACGCCTGAATTGTTGCGCGCTCCCGCGGCGACCGAGCTGACCGCGGTGCCGTGCCCGCCCTCGTCGCTCACTCCGCGAGTGCCGGCGACGTCGCCGCTGGCCGGGTCGATTCGCCCGGCGAAATCGGACAAGGCCGGGTTGATGCCGCTGTCGACGATTCCGATCTTCACACCCTGGCCAGTGGCGCCGGCATTATAGGCGGTCAGCGCGTCGGCGGCGAGCGCGTAGGTCGAAGCCTTATATTCGGTCGTGTTGTAATTGACTGCCGGTGCTGGGGTCGAAGTGGGAGTGGGCGTCGGAGCGGGCGTGGGAGTCGGAGTGGGCGTCGGTTTCGGAGCGCTGGGCGGGCTTGGCAGTGGCGCGACACTGGTCCCACCTTCTCCGCAGGCGGACAGGAAAACCATGACGGCTGCGCATGCGGTCGTTCCCAAAAGACCCTTGGCCATATCTCCCAACTCCGCTCAAGCCGCTGAAAACTCACGGCTTCCCGACACTGGCTATGGTTACCACAACCTTTCAATTTGCTTAAGATGAAAGATTAGCTAGGGCCTCGCCTCGCCGATGGACCCCCGCTTCGCCCATATCCGCGACTGGATCTTCGATCTCGACAACTGCCTTTATCCGGCATCGACTCGGCTATTCGACCTGATCGACGAACGCATGGGTGCGTACATCCAGCGCCTGCTGGATTGCGACCCCAACGAGGCGCGGCGCGTTCAGAAAATGCATTTCCACGGTTCGGGCACGACTTTGGCCGGGCTGATGAAACACCACGATGTCGACCCCCATAATTTCATGGGCGAAGTCCATGACATCCCGCTGGACCGAATCGCCAAAGACGATCGCCTGATCGCCGCACTCGCCAGGCTGCCCGGCCGCAAGTTCATCCACACCAACGGCAATTCCGATTATGCGTGGAAGGTGCTCGACCGTCTCGGCATCGCGGCCCAGATCGATCATTTGCACGACATCTTTGCGGCCGACCTTACGCCCAAGCCCGAGCTTCACGGCTATCGCAAGCTGCTCGATCAGTTCGCGATCGAGCCAGCAAGCGCGATCATGGTCGAGGATATGGCGCAGAACCTCAAACCGGCGAAGGCCCTGGGCATGACCACGGTATGGGTCGACAACGGGTCCGAGCGCGGCAACCATGGCCTCGATGACTCGTCGATCGACTACCGGATCGACAATGTCGGCGAATGGCTGACAAGCGTCATCGGAGAGAAGATATGACCGACGAGCTTCAGCGAGTGATCGAGAGCGCCTGGGACCAGCGCGACGAGCTTGGTCCGGCGACCGTCGGCGAAGTGCGCGACGCGGTCGAAGCGGCCCTTCAGGCGCTCGACTCGGGCCGCGTGCGAGTCGCGGAGAATGTCGCCGGCTCCTGGACCGTCCATCAATGGCTGAAGAAGGCGGTGCTGCTGTCGTTCCGGCTTAGCCCGATGGAGGTCATCGACGGGGCTCCGGGCGGAGCGAGCTGGTGGGACAAGGTGCAATCCAAGTTTGCCGGCTGGACTGCCCGGGACTTCGAGGCCGCCGCGTTTCGCGCGGTTCCCGGAGCGATCGTCCGGCGCGGCGCCTACATCGCGCCAGGCGCAGTGCTCATGCCGAGCTTCATCAACATCGGCGCCCGGGTCGGGGAAGGTACGATGATCGATACCTGGGCAACGGTCGGAAGCTGCGCGCAAATAGGCGCTAACGTCCACATCTCCGGCGGGACCGGGATCGGTGGAGTGCTCGAGCCGCTTCAGGCCGGACCGGTGATCATCGAAGACGGCTGTTTCATCGGCGCCCGCAGCGAAGTTGCCGAAGGCGTAGTCGTCGAGCGCGGCGCAGTGCTGTCGATGGGCGTGTTCCTTGGCGCATCGACCAAGATCGTCGACCGGGCATCGGGCGAAGTCCACTTCGGCCGAGTCCCCGCATATTCGGTGGTCGTGCCAGGCGCCATGCCGGGCAAGGATGGCGGCCCCGCCCTTTCCTGCGCGGTCATCGTCAAGCGGGTCGATGAGCGTACGCGTTCGAAGACCAGCATCAATGAGCTGTTGCGCGACTGACGCGCCGCAACGTCGCAATGAAGTCCGTCGAGCCCACCGAATTCGAACGCAATTGCGCGGATGGCGCCGGAGCGCCTGACGTCTTTGGCAAGTCCGCCATCCGCAGCCGGATGAACCGCACCGACTGGCTGATCCTCGGTGCGCTGGCGGTGATTTGGGGCGGTGCCTTTTTCCTGATCGGAGTCGCCGTGCGCGACGTTCCCCCGCTGACCTATGTCTGGCTTCGCCTGACCATTGCGGCAGCCGCCATGTGGCTGTTCGTCTGGGTCAGGCGAATAGACATCGGGCTCCCGCGGGACATCTGGGGCCCAATCATCC
>JBDSSR010000215.1:0-8089 GCA_039928675.1 Sphingomicrobium sp.
GCCGCGACGTGCTTGACCGTGGCTACGCGCTGTCGGACTTGCGCCGGCGGGTTGGAATGGTGTTCCAGAAACCAACTCCGTTCGCCAGCTCAATTCGAAGCAATGTCGCGTTTGCGCTCAGCTATTACGAAAAACTCAACCGCACCGAGGTCGACGAGCGGGTCGAGGATGCACTTCGCCAGGCAGCGCTGTGGGATGAGGTCAAGGACAAGCTTCATGCCAGCGCGCTGTCGCTGTCGGGCGGACAGCAACAGCGATTGTGCATCGCTCGGACCATCGCGGTTCGTCCCGAAATCCTGCTGCTCGACGAAGCGACCTCGGCACTCGACCCGATTTCGACCGCCAAGGTCGAGGAACTGATTGCCGAGCTTCGCGCGCGCTTCACCATCGTCATCGTCACTCACAACATGCAGCAGGCCGCGCGCGTGTCGCAGCGCACCGCCTTCTTCCACCTCGGCGAGCTGATTGAAATCGGCAAGACGTCGGAGATTTTCACCAATCCGCGCCAACAGCGCACCCAGGATTATATCACCGGCCGCTACGGCTGATCGGAGTGACCCTCATGCAACAACCCAGCGGCCATACGCTCAAGGCCTTCGACGACGAGATTGATCAGCTTCGGGCGCTCATCAGCCAGATGGGCGGCCTTGCCGAACATGCCATTGGCGAGGCCATGCGGTGCCTCGTCCAGCGCGATGTGAAGGGTGCCACGCAGATCATCGTCGACGACAAGAAGCTCGACCAGCTCGAAATCGAAACCGAGCGTCGCGCGGTTCAGCTGATCGCGCTTCGCGCGCCGATGGCCGCCGATCTTCGCGATGTCGTCGCAGCGCTCAAGATTTCGGGCGTGGTCGAACGGATCGGCGATTATGCCAAGAACATCGCCAAGCGCGTTCCCCAGCTTGAACATGCGGGCAAGATCGAGCCGCTGTCGCTGCTTCCGGAAATGGCGCGGATTGCGACCGAGATGGTTCACGACGTTCTCGATGCCTTCGTCGCGCGCGACTCCGAGGCCGCGGTGCGGGTGTGCGAGCGCGACCAGGCCGTCGACGATTTCTACGATTCGATTTTCCGCACGCTTTTGACCCACATGATGGAAAATCCGCAGTCGATCGGCCAGTCCGCGCACCTGCTGTTCATCGCCAAGAATATCGAGCGCGTTGGCGATCACGCGACCAACATCGCGGAAATGGTCTATTATGCGGCCACCGGCGAGCACATGACCGACCGGCTGGCCAAGGTTGCGAGCTGAGCCATGACCAACACCCGCCTGCTGCTGGTTGAAGACGATCGCGCACTTGCCGATCTCGTCACCTTCCATTTCGAACGCGCCGGATATGACGTGACCCGGACCGGCGACGGCGAGGAAGCGCTGATCCTCGTCGATGAAATCAAACCCGACGTGATTCTGCTCGACTGGATGATCGAGGGGATCAGCGGGATTGAGGTTTGTCGCCGACTTCGCCGCCGACCGACGACCGCCAACATTCCGATCATGATGCTGACTGCTCGCGGCGAGGAGGGGGACCGCATCCGCGGCTTCGAAACCGGCGCCGACGACTATGTCACCAAGCCGTTCAGCCCGCGCGAACTGGTCGCCAGGGTCGCCGCGGTGATGCGCCGGATCCGTCCCGCGCTGGCCGGCGAGCAACTCGCTTATGCCGACCTCGAAATGGATGTCGCCGCCCACCGTGTTCGTCGCTCGGGCGACCAGGTTCCGCTTGGACCGACCGAGTTCCGCCTGCTCAAACATTTCCTCGAGCACCCGGGGCGCGTGTTTTCGCGCGAACGGCTGCTTGATACAGTGTGGAGCCACGATCCCGAGATCGACGCGCGGACCGTCGACGTCCACGTCAGGCGGCTTCGCCAGGCGCTCAACACGGGCGATCGGCCGGACCTCATCCGGACCGTTCGCTCGGCCGGCTACTCGCTCGATAGCGACGGCTGAAACATTGCCCCGCGCGCGCGCGCGCGCGCTCGCATGTGGACTTGGCGCAACACCCCAGTGGGAGTCATGCGCCGGTCCCTCACCGGTAACAATTCTGTCGCGGGCCAACCCTAACCGCAAAGTCTCGGGCCGATCGTTTCGGCTTCATCAGGGGACTTTTTAACATGATTGGTACTCAGGCATCGGCCGCGGCCGTAACGACTCGGCATGACGTGGCCTGGCCAGTGTCGAGCGCTCGCCGCGCCGCGCTTCTTGGCCTGCTTCTGACCACCGCCGCGACTCCCGCGCTGGCGCAGACGGTCCCAACTCCCGGCTCGACCAACACCCCGCAGGTCGAGCAGACCACCCAGCAATCCCCGGGGTCGCTTCCGCCGGCTCCGCAGGCCGACGACGTCGCCAATCCGCAGACCGGATCGACGGTCATTGAAAACGCACCGCAGTCGCCGCAGGACCTGCAGACCAGCGACAATGGTCTTGGCGAAATCGTCGTTACCGCGACCAAGCGCGAAACCAACCTTCAGAAAACTCCGATCGCGATCAGCGTGGTCAATACCCAGAGCCTGACCGACCGCCACGCCGACAGCCTGCTTGATCTTGGCGACGGGTCGATCCCAAGCTTGCGGATCGCGACGTTCGAAGCGCGCCAGTCGGCGCTGACCGTCGGCATTCGCGGAATCGTTCCGTTCGACCAGAACCAGACCGCTCGCGACTCGGGCGTCGGAATCTATATCGACGGCATCTATCTGGCCCGCTCGCAGGGGTTGAACGCCAACCTTCTCGATATCGAGCGGATTGAAGTGCTGCGCGGCCCGCAGGGCACATTGTTCGGCCGCAACACCGAAGGCGGCGCGCTGAGCATCATCACCAAGGGCCCGACCGGTGAGCTTGGACTTCGCGCCTCGGCCGGCGTCGGCAATTACGGCAGCTACGACGGCGCAATGCACCTCGACCTGCCGTCGGTGGCCAATTTCGCGGTCAAGCTCGACGGCATCATCCATCACCAGGACGCAACGGTGAAGAACCCGCTGTCGGGTCAGTATGGCTGGAATTACCAGAATGTCGTTGGCGGCCGTGCCGCTGGCCGCTGGACTCCGACCGACCGGCTGACGCTGGACGTTTCGTACGACTATACCAAGGACGAGAACACGCCGAACTACAGCCAGCTGCTCGACTATAATCCGCTGGGCAAGACGGTTGGCACCTATATCGTCAACCCGGCGCTGGTTAACCCCAATCTGACCTCTGCCGGTACGTACATTCTTGTCGCTCCGGGCTCGACGACCAAATGCTCCAGCTCGGTCTGCATCGCGCCCTTGTCACCGCTGGTCGTGGTCGGCAGCGAGCGCCAGAAGATCGCCGAGATCGGCGTTCCGCAGCAAGTCAGCACCGACATTTCGCACGGTGTTGACGGGACCATTCGCTTCAAGGTCACGCCCAACCTCGAATTTCGCTCGATCACCGGCTGGCGCGCCGTCGATGTTCACCAGTGGGACAATTCGGGCGGCCCCCACCGCACGGTGTTCGCTCCTTATGCGAACTTCAGCCGCTATTCGCTGTCCGAGCTGTTCCAGCACCAGTTCAGCCAGGAACTTCAAATGGTCGGCAGCCTGCCGTCGCTCGACTATGTCTTCGGCGCCTATTATTTCGTCGAACATGTCGAAGAAGCCGCTGCGACGCCTTCGTCCAACCAGTGGAATCTCGACGGCACTGGCTATATCATCAACAGTGAAACCCGCCCCAATCCAAGCGCTGCGATCAGCTCGAGCAACCAGGGCTGGGATCGTCCCGACTGGTACGTTCAGCGCCACAGCACCGCTCGGGCGCGAAGCTATGCGGCATTTGGGCAGGCGACCTGGACTCCCGCCGGCTTCGACCTTTTCCATCTGACCGCGGGCGGCCGCTACACCCGGGACGAACGCACCGGCGTGCTCGACTTCGTCAATGGCAAAGTCACCAATTTCCTGTTCACGTTCGAAAACAATCGTTTCGACCCGATGGTCGTGGCAGCGTTCGACGCAGCGCCGACGATCCACCTTTATGCCAAATATTCGACCGGCTATCGCGCCGGTGGCGCCAACGACCGGTCGGCAACTTTCCGCGCCTTCGGTCCCGAAGCCGTCAAGGCCTATGAATTGGGTGCCAAGATGGACCTGTTCGACCATCGCGCCCGGCTCAATCTCGCCGGTTACATCATGGATAGGAACGGCACCCAGATCGACTTCGACTATGTCGAGACCAACCCGACGAGCCCGTACTTCAACCTCCACACCGAAGAGACGGTCAACGCTCCGGGCGTCTCGAAAATTCGCGGGCTTGAAGCGGACTTCACGGTGCGCCCGGTTCAGAACCTGACGCTCGGCGCGTCATACGCCTATACCCACATCGACGTTCCGGTGACTCCAAACCCGCTTCCGGGTTCAACCAACGGCGTTCTGACCCGAGTCTTCACCGTGTTCACTCCGGAACATGCGGCATCGGGCTTCATCGACTATGAATTGCCGGTCAGCTTTGCCGAGGCCAAGCTGAGGTTCCACGTCGACGCCACTTATGCCAGCTCGCAGTACAGCTTCCAGTCCGAAAACGTGAAGACCGACTCCAGCTTCATCGTCAACGGACGGATCTCGCTTGCCGATATCACGATGAACCAGGGCAGCAGCTTGCTGACGTTGGCGGCATGGTCGCGCAACCTGCTCGACGAGACCCACGTCTATCGTCGCTCGGCTTCCAACGCCGGCTCACTTGGCGATTACGGCAACTTCAATCCGCCGCGGACCTTTGGCTTCGAAGCCGCGGTCAAGGTTGGCGCTCCGCGGGTGATGGCGGCTTATGTGCCGCTGCCGCCGCCACCGCCGCCGGTCGCGACCCAGACCTGCCCGGACGGATCGGTGATCGAGGCGATGAGCACCTGCCCGATGGCGCCTCCTCCTCCTCCGCCGCCGCCGCCGCCGGTCGTCACCAATGGCGAGCGCGGTTAGGCGCCCACACCGACGACCACAATCAGACAAGAGGCCATGTCGCAATCGCGCGGCGTGGCCTCTTTTTTGCGTCGGTTGAAGAACATGGCGGGTAACAGACCTCGCCGTAAGGCAGAGCCTAACAGGCATTTATGACAGTTATGTTACAAAAGCCGAATATTTGTTGCAGCACAAACGATTTGGGAATAATAGTTTGGCCATTCCACTATGGAGATGCCCGATGAAGACCGCCATTTTTGCCGCTCTCCCTGCAGCTTGCCTGATCTTCGTTTCGCCCGCTCTGGCGCAGATGGGTACGACCAACCAGCCAGCGCCCGGTTATTCGTCGCTTCTGAAGTCGGATTTTTCGGCTGCGGAGAAAGAGATCAGGAGCGCTCGGATCTCTCCTTATGACCCGGCAGGCTCGATCAATCTGGGGATAGCATTGGCCAAGACCGGCCGGCCGTCAGAAGCGGCAGCGCAGTTCCGCAGCGTCCTCAATGAAGAGGATGTCGAGATGGTGGTCGCCAGCGGTCGGACAGTAATGTCGCATGATCTGGCCTATCGTGCGCTCGCTGCGCTCGATAATGGGCCGCTCAGCCGCTAATCGTCGACCTGGCTGATCACCCGCGGTCAGGCGCGGCGCTGGCCGATCGTGCCGGTCGCAGCGACGCTCGTCAGCGACAACTCGCCGCTTCGTCGTTCGATGACCGTCTGGGCCGTATCAGTGGTCAGAATTATCCGCTCGACGCGAAGCGCATCGGTTCCGACAGACCGGGCGATCGACACCAACGCCGAGCAGCCTGCCGCTTGTTCGCCCAGATGACCGGCCGCCAGGCGCGCCGCCATTGCAGCGTCGTCCTTGCTCACTCCATTATCAAGCAGCAGCCGGGCCAGGCCACCGCCCGCCGCAAGGCGCAACTTGACGTCGAACACCGCGGCGCTCTGCGCGCCGACCGCGGTGTTGCTGGACGGCGCAAGCAAAAAGGGAATTGGCGCGGCATTGGCGGCGCTCGGAACAACAGCAAACATAAGGCAGGCGAGCAGGCCCGCCGTGCCCTGCCACCGGCCGATCCGCCGCGTGACGATTTCAAGGGACTTGGACGGGATCATGACTGTGACAGTTTGCACGCAAATTCGTCAGTTCGGTGACAGTTCGATGTCACAGGCGTTGCACCGCCGCGACCAGGGCCGGTCAATCGCGCCCCGGGATGGAAATCCAATTGGCCCTGGCGCCGCCGGCAGTTAGGGATTGTCTGGTGATACTCCGCCCAACCCCGACCGGTCCGTGCGCGCGCTGATCGAAGCCCTCGACGAGCCTTCGCTGGTTGTCGACAATGGAATCGTTCGCCTTGCCAACGCGCCCGCGCGCAACCTGCTCGGCGATCGCATCGAGGGGCGCGACATCCGCCTCGCGATCCGCCATCCCCAGGCGCTCGACCGAATTCTCGACCATGTCTCGAGCGACATCGATGCCACCGGAATTTCAGAGATCGGGCGCTCTTGGCGGCTGATCATCCGGGCGCTTGGCGATGGCTCGGTGCTGGTTCGGATGATCGACCGTTCGGACGCGGTATCGGCGGAAAAGATGCGGGTCGATTTCGTCGCCAACGCAAGCCACGAACTGCGCACGCCGCTTTCGACCGTGATCGGCTATGCCGAAACCCTGGCGGAGGACAGCGACCTCCCCGGTGATTTGCGCTCCAGCTTCGGCCGAACCATCCGCGACGAAGCCCGACGGATGCTTGGGATCATCGAGGATTTGATGAGCCTGTCGCGAATTGAGGCCGACCGCTTTCTTGCGCCCGACGAGCTGGTGGACATCGCGCACATCTTCGACATCGCGATTGCCGACGTCCGTCGGACTCGCGCCGGCGGCCAGTGCGAATTCGATTTGTCGCTTGCTGACGGCCTTCCGCCGATCCGCGGCGATACTGCCCAGCTGGTCCAGGTACTCGACAATCTCATCGGCAATGCCGTCCGCTATGGCTGCCTCGGGCCGGATTCGCGGATTGTCCTGTCTGCCGAGCCCGACGGGCGCTGGGTGATCCTCAAGGTGACCGATTTCGGACCCGGCATTTCGCGCGACGACCTGCCCCGGGTGACCGAGCGCTTCTATCGCGGCGATCCGGCGCGAAGCCGCGATTCTGGCGGGACCGGGCTTGGCCTGGCAATCGTCAAGCACATCGTCGAGCGTCATCGCGGAGCGCTCGAAATCAAGAGCTCGGTCGGGGTCGGGACGACCGTCAGCGTCCGCTTGCCGGCCGCCGACTAGCCGCCGACTAACCTGCGCCTGGCGCGAACAGCGCGTTGAGCGCAGCCTCGACCTCGTCGATCGTGTAGGGCTTTGGAAGCCGTGGCCGGTCGTCCCATTTTTCCGGCAACGCCCAGTCGCCATAGCCGCTCGACAGGACGAACGGGATGCCTTTGGCGGCGAGCAACTCGCACAACGAAAAGGCCCGTTCGCCGCGGATGTGAACGTCCATGATCGCGCCGTCGAACTGCTCCTCGTCGACCAGTTGGCGCGCAAGCGCCATGTTCGGGGCGGGCCCCACGACGATGCAGCCGAGATCGCCCACCACCTCGGCGCAGAACGGTGCAACCACGGGAGAATCCTCGACGATCAGGATCCGCCGTCCGGCAAGGCCGCGCTGGGCCAGCTGTTTACCCTTCGAGCTAATCGACGAACCTCCTAATGGACGAATCGCGCGACGACATCGCGGTACGACCGCGAAACCTTCACCTGCGCGCCCGAATCGAGCACCAGAAAGCACTCGCCATTGGTATGCGGCTTGACCTGGCGAACCAGGTCGAGGTTGACGATCGTCGAACGGTGGACCCGCTGGAACCGCCGTGGGTCGAGCCGCTTTTCCAAATCCTTCATCGTTTCGCGAAGGATCAGCGTGTTGTCGCCGGTCTGGATGCACATGTAATCGCCGGCGGCGTCGATGCGCTCGATGGTATCGACATCTACGCGGAAAATCTGGCCCTGGTCCTTGATGTTGATCATCCGCTCGAACCGGTTGGCCGCCGGCCCCTCGGGCGCCGCATCGGCAAGCTCCTCGGCGGCTTCGGGCGCATGTTCGGCAAGCGCGTCCTTCAATCGCCCGACTTCCTCGGCGCCGCGCCGCTCGGACAGGCGCTGGCGAACCCGGTCCATGGTTTCGGCAAGCCGGTCCTCATCGAC
>JBDSSR010000216.1:0-2573 GCA_039928675.1 Sphingomicrobium sp.
ACCGCACCGCCCTTGTAGGGATAGGTTGCGGCGACCGACGACAGGTTGATGATCTGGCCCTTCCGTTCGATCAGGCGCGGCAATAGTGCCCGGGTCAGTGCGACCAGCCCGATGATGTTGGTTTCGATGACCGATTGATACTGGTCCCAATTGGTTTGGGGCAGCGGGTCGGTCGGTGGCGCAAGTCCGGCGTTGTTCAGCAACAGGTCGATCGCGTCCCATGGCGGGGACAATCGCGCGAGGCTCTCTACCGCGGCGCGATCGCGCATGTCGATTTCCAGCGGAAGGAACGCGTCCCCAAGTTCGTCCTGGACCTGCCTCAAGCGGTCGCCGCGACGGCCGGTGCCGATCACCCGCCAGCCGCCGGCAACGAATTTGCGAGCAGCTGCCTCGCCGAACCCTGCCGTTGCCCCGGTAATGAGGATTGTTCTGGTCATTGCTCGCTTTCCAACGTTCGTCGCGCCCCTACGAGATCGGCGGGAGCGATGCCAAGGGCCTCGGCGACGGTGACGAGGTCCGGCTCATGGGCTTCGAGAAAGCGGATCAGCCCCGCGAGCAGAACCGGGTCGCCGGCGCGCGCCCGGAGCTCGTCAGTCCCGATTCCGGTCAGATCGAGGAAGCGCTGGCCCCGCCTTGGTTCGCCGAGCGTTTCGGCAAGCGCGGCGAGTCCGATGGCAATGGGGTCGCCTGGCGGGTCCTTTGGGGCGCCGGTCATTGAGTGAGCCCGTTCATTGAGTGAGCCCGGTCATTTGGTGAGTTGAGCGGCTCGGCCTAGAAGCGATGAAGCAGTTGAAAGGTGCAAGTTGGCGAAGATCCTGATCGTCGAGGACAATGCGCTGAACATCAAGCTGTTCTGCGACCTGCTTGCCGCCCACGGCCACCAGCCCGAGGCGGTGACCGACAGCCGCGAAGCACTGGCCGCGGCGCGGCTGTTCGCGCCTGATCTGGTCATCACCGATATCCAATTGCCCCACGTCAGCGGGCTCGACCTGATTCACCTGATTCGCGCGGACGACCAGCTGGCGGCGACGCCAATCATGGCGGTCACTGCCTATTCGGCACGCGGCGATGAAGAGCGAATCCGCGCGGCGGGCGCGCAAGCTTATGTTTCGAAACCGATTTCGGTAGTTCGCTTCGTCCAGGCGGTCGAGGCGCTGCTGAGCGACGGTAAGGTCCAAGCGACGTCGTCAGACGTTACTTGATCTTGGCTTCCTTGAAGTCGACGTGCTTGCGCACTTTGGGGTCGTATTTGCGCATGACCATCTTCTCGGTCTGGGTCCGGGGATTCTTCTTGGTAACATAATAGAATCCGGTATCGGCGCTGCTGACGAGCTTGATCTTTACGGTTGCCGGCTTGGCCATCGGACGGTCCCAGTATTTAAAAAAGATATCTGAAAAAAAGAAAGCGGCCTTCGCCGCCGTTCGGCGGCCCACTGCTCGACGACAGGCTTTTTGTCAAGTTGGGCAAGGCCGACCGGGGTCGCTAATGCGATCCTTCGAGCGACCGCCGGAGAATTCCGGCCCGCCGCGAAATGACGTCAATCGACACCAGCTTCTGGTCCAGATCGACCAGCTGACGATTAAGGTCGAGCGCGATGCCGGGCATGTCGTGGACCTGTTGGACCGCCTGGCGGGTGGCGGCGGGATCGATCGTGATCGTGCATGGTCCGGGGATGCCCATCACCGGCTCGCCTTTCGCATTCTCGCTGATCGTCTCGCTGCACTGGGTCCGGATTTGCACTTGAGCGGCATAAGGCATGGCCCTTCGCAACCTCTCGCGATAGGCAGGCATCGACGCTAGATTGACCCCGGTGACGTCGGCGCCGACGTAATAATTGCTGATCCGATCGCGCAGCCCGGAATCGCCGATAGAGCCGAACTGTCCGGCTGCGATAAGCTGGTCGTAGGTGTTGCGTTTCAGGCTCCACGGCAGGCTCTGGCTGGCCTGATAAGCGTCGATAAGGAACTGCTGGCCAAGCGCGGACGATGGTCGACCCAGCTCGGCGAGGGCTTTCAGCCCTTCGCTTCGAACCCATTCATAATAGTGCCTACGCATCGTCAAATTCTGCTGATTTGCTTCGAGGTCGTCGACCAGCATCGCGCGGTTTTGCTGCGCTCGCTCGCGGTCCAGCCGCGACTGGTTCCAGTTGCTTGCCTGGGTTCCAAGGAACACTCCGGCGACGACGATCCCAACGTCGATCGCAACCGCGAACCAGTTGTGATGGGCGACATGCTCGCGGACTTTTCGAACAATCATCAGGCGCTCCGGGCCGGCCCAGCGTCGGCGACGGCCGATCGTAACGGCCGCTCAACCAAAGTGCGAGAGGTCGCTCGGTCGAAGCAAGGTTCCGGCGAGCCCGGTCAGTGCTTGCCTGTCTGTGCAAGCTCGGTTTCGAGCTGCGCAACGAGGTCCCCGAGCGGTTCGCCGAGCCGTTCGGTTTCGACACGGCGACCCTGTTCTAGAACCGCGTGCCAATAAGCGATCGTATCGCGATGGACCGGCCGACCCTGCCATCGGCGAACGCTGGTGATGGCCGATATCAGGTTGGAACGGATGCTTCCTTCGATCTTCA
>JBDSSR010000217.1:0-6545 GCA_039928675.1 Sphingomicrobium sp.
GCGGTATCGGCCTTCTTCTGGGTCTATGTGCCGTTGCAATTTTTCGTCGGCTGGGCGTGCGACCGCTGGTGCGTTTATCGGTTGCTTGCCGCGGGGATCGCCTTGTGGGCGGCAAGCACGATGGCGATGGGGCTGGTCGGGGGCCTCGCCGGGCTGGTCGTTTTGCGGATGATGCTTGGCATTGGCGAAAGCACCACCTTTCCCGGAGCGTCGAAGGTCATCGCCCGCCACGTTGCCAGCGAAAACCGCGGGATGGCCAATAGCGTGATCGCCACCGGGATCGCGCTCGGCCCGGTGGTCGGAACATTTGCCGGCGGGCTGCTGGTCGCAAGCGTCGGCTGGCGGACGATGTTCGTGGTGTTCGGAGTGATCACTGTGCTGTGGGTCGTTCCGTGGCTGCTGAGCGCTCGGCAGCTGCCCGATTTCAGAGTCTCCAGTGGCGAGGCCCCGGTGCCGATCGGGCAAGTCGCTGCAACGCGCGCCGTATGGGCGATGGGGATCGGTCATTTCGGAGCGACCTATCCCTTGTATTTCGTGATCATCTGGCTCCCTTTGTACCTCGTCCAGTCGCGCGGGTTCTCGATTGTCGACATGACCTACCTCGCCACATTGGGCTTCGTCGCCCAGGCGGTCAGCGCATTGCTCCAGGGGTGGCTATCGGACCGCTGGACCCGCTCGGGCCGAAGCGAGCCCGCGTTCCGGCGGGCGTCGATGGTCGCGGGCAATGGAGTGATGGCGATCGCCATCGTCGCGCTGATCGGCGCGCGCACGCCGCTTGCGATCGGCGGCCTGCTCATGCTGTTCGGAGCAGCAACTGCAACCGGTGGCCTCAACCTTTATGCAATTGCACAAATTTTCGCCGGGCCGCGCGCCACCGGGAGCTTCATCGGCATCCAGAATGGTCTTGGCAACGTGCCCGGGATCGTCGGCCCGATCATCACCGGGCTGATCATCGACTGGACCGGTTTTTACGACAATGCCTTCCTGGTGACGGCCGGAGTGTGCGTAGCGTCGGCCCTGTGGTGGCTGTTCGTCGTTCCGCCAATACGCCCCATCGCCTCCCTGAAGTGAGTCTTTCGGGCGACACTCATCCCCAGTTTTTTCAACCCCATTAACTTTTCCGCTTGGCTTGCGACTCGCAATGATTCAATGATTCCCTCGCAGGCTCAACGATTTGCTGCCTTGGGGAGGTTTGGGGACATGAGCATCGATTTCATGAGGCCGGAAGTCGACGAGCTTCGCCCGCGGATCAGCGTCATCGGGGTAGGCGGTGCCGGCGGTAATGCCATCGCCAACATGATGGGTGCCGACGTGCAGGGCGTCGACTTCGTCGTTGCCAATACCGATGCTCAGGCGCTCAACGCCTCGCATGCCGATCGCCGAATCCAGCTCGGCCTGAAGATCACCCAGGGGCTTGGCGCGGGGTCGCGGCCCGAGATTGGCCGGGCTGCGGCCGAAGAGACGCTCGAGGAAATCAACGCAGCGATCGAAGGCGCGCACATGTGCTTCATCGCCGCCGGAATGGGCGGCGGCACCGGCACCGGCGCTGCGCCGGTGATTGCCAAGGCGGCGCGCGACAAGGGCATCCTGACGGTCGGTGTCGTCACCAAGCCATTTGCATTCGAAGGGTCGCGCCGGGCGCGCTCGGCCGACGCCGGAATTGCCGAGCTTCAGCAGCATGTCGACACGCTGATCATCATTCCCAACCAGAATCTGTTCCGCCTCGCCAATTCGGAAACGACCTTCAAGCAGGCCTTCGAGATGGCCGACGAAGTGCTTCAGCAGGGGGTTCGCGGAATCACCGACCTGATGGTCATGCCGGGCCTCATCAACCTCGACTTCGCCGACGTCCGCTCGGTCATGAGCGAAATGGGCAAGGCAATGATGGGCACCGGCGAAGCCGAAGGCGACAACCGCGCCATCGAAGCGGCCGAAAAGGCCATTTCCAATCCGCTTCTCGACGGCGTCAGCATGAAGGGCGCAAAGGGCGTCATCATCTCGATCACCGGCGGCGAGGACATGCGCCTGATGGAGGTCGATGAAGCGGCCAGCCATATCAAGGAGCTGGTCGACCCCGATGCCAACATCATCTGGGGCTCGGCGTTCAACAACGACCTTGGCGGCAAGATCCGGGTGTCGGTTGTTGCAACTGGCATTGAAGCCGACGCGATGACCCAGCCGGCGCCAGGAAAGGTGTTCACTTTCCCGCCACGCATTCCGACCCAGACGATCACCCCGGACGCATCCGACACTGCTTCGGGGTCGGCGCCGGAGACCAGCGCGGATGAAACTCTCGACCGCGATTCCAGCACCGAAGCCGAAGACGGGGGCGAACTCGTCCTTGGCAGCGACGATATCCTGACCACCCCGGTGGGCTCTCCGCCGATCGAACCGCCAGCGGACGAGGACGACATCGACCAGCCGCGCGGCGCTGCCGGCGGCACTCTGTTCGAGCGGATGTCGAACATTGCGCGCGGCGCTTCCAAAGCTCAGCTCGACGAAGACGAAACCGGCTATCGGAGTGAGCCGCTCGACATCCCGCGCTTTCTTAATCGGCAAAACAACCAGTAATTGCTTCAACTGCTAACAAGAAGGGCAGTCCCGGTTGGGGCTGCCCTTTTGTTTATCTGGCGTCTGCAAGTACTGGGTAGCGACTCGTTTCACCCTTTGCGGCACACGGCTCACCGTAAAGCCTCTAGGCAGAAAGCTCGTGGTAAGATTCTCTGCGCCAGTGGGAGGGTCAATGCGGGATTTGCTTAATTTTCGGCGCGGCGCCGCGCTGTGTTTCGGAGCTCTTAGCTTCGCCGCGGTGGCGACGGTTGCTGCCACTCCGGCAAGCGCGACCGGAAGCTATTCGCCGTATAATGAGAGTGCCTCGACCGCGCTTGCCCGCTACGTCCGCTCACTTGCCAGCGACCCGAGAGATTTCAACGCACTGATCGGAGCCGGTCGCGCAGCGCTCGAGCTTGGCGACGCTCAGGCCGCCGCCGGTTTCTTCGCCCGCGCCGACGATTCCAATCCGAACAGCCCGCTGCCCCAGGTCGGAATGGGCGCGGTCGCGGCCGCAACCGGCAACGCCACCAGCGCGCTCGCCTATTTCCAGCGCGCCCGACAGCTTGGCGCAGCGACGACCCTGCTCGCCTGTTCGCGAGGGCTCGCCTATGACCTGCTTGGCCAGCAAGCGCAGGCGCAGGCCGATTACCGACTGGCTTTGACTGGCGCCGACCGGGACGAGGCCGCTCGCCGTCTTGCACTGAGCCTTGCAATCAGCGGCGATCGCGCCGCAGCGCTTGCAACGCTGTCGCCGCTGATGGCCCGGCGCGATCCCGCCGCGGCGCGCACACGGGCGTTCGTTCTGGCGCTGACCGGCGATGCCAATGGGGCGATGGCGGCGATCAATTCGGCAATGCCGGGAAGCTCGGGTCAGCTGTCGCCGTTCCTTGCCCGCCTGCCGGCCCTTGCCGCCGGGGACAAGGCGGCTGCGGTCAATCTGGGGATCTTCCCCGAAACCGGGACTGCATTTGCGTCTGCATCACGGTCGCGGTCGAGCGCAGTGACGGCGCCGATCCAGGGTGACCGGCTGGCCGGGATCGACCAATTGCTAAGCAACGCGAACGGCGGCGTTCAAGCGCAAGTCCAAGTGCAAGCCGGAGCGCCGTCGGCTTACCAGCCATGGACGCCGGCGCAGCCCGCGGCGCCGATTGCAGCGTCCTATACGCCACCGGCGCAAACCAATGTGGAAACTCTGGCGTTCAGCCCCCGCCGGATCTGGCTGCAAATCGCAAGCGGAGCCAGAGCGGGTGCGTTGCCAGGTCAGTTCGAGCGGCTCAAGCGCGCCAATCGCGACCTGTTCGACGGCATTCCGGGCTATGTCGTGGCGGCCGGTGACAAGGCGCGGCTGATCATCGGCCCGTTCAAAAATTCGGTCGACGCCGAAACCTTCGCTTCGGATCTGACGTCCGCCAACATCGCGGCATTCCCGTGGAGGAATTCCGAAACCGACAGGATTGTGCCAGTCGTCTCAGAATGAAGCTTGCCCAGGCGCTTGCCGCTGACCCCGAACGCTCGCGCGGACGACTGCACGACGAAACGCCATCGGGGCCGCGCGGCCCGCGCGACATTTTCCAGCGCGACCGCGACCGGATCGTCCATTGCATCGCGTTCCGCCGGCTTCGTCACAAGACCCAGGTATTCGTTGCTCCCGACGGTGACCATTTCCGGGTCCGGCTGACCCACAGCCTGGAAGTCGCGCAAATCGGCCGGACCATGGCCCGCGCGCTGGGGCTCAATGAGGATTTGACCGAGACCCTGTGCCTGTCGCACGATCTGGGCCACCCGCCGTTCGGCCACGCCGGCGAGGACGCGCTCGACGCAGCGCTGAAAGACGTCGGCGGGTTCGACCATAATGCCCACGCGATCCGGATCGTCACCCGGCTCGAGACGCCTTACCCCGATTTCGACGGCCTCAATCTGAGCTGGGAAGCGCTCGAGGGGCTGGCCAAGCACAATGGGCCGGTCGATGCACCGACCTGGGCTTTGGCCGAGGCCGATGCGCAGTTCGGCCTTGAGCTTGGCAGTTGGCCCAGCCTCGAGGCGCAGGTCGCCGCGATCGCCGACGATATCGCCTATGATAATCACGACATCGACGACGGGCTTCGCGCCGGGCTGCTTCACCTCGACGAATTGCTCGAACTGCCGCAGGTCCGGCGGCTGTGGGACGCGGTCGGTGAGCGCCATCCGGGAATCGCAGCCGATCGCCGCCAGCGCGCCTTGGTGCGCGACATGATCGGAGCGATGGTCGGCGACGTCCTCGCCGAAACCGCTCGGCGGGTGCGCGAGGCTGGGGTCGAGACGATCGCCGATGTGCGCTCCGCCGGACGGCCGCTGGCCGGCTTTTCGAGCGCGCTTGAAGACGAGGAGCGGGCGTTAAAGCAGTTCCTCTACGCCCGATTATACGGCCTTCCCGAACTGTCTCCGGTGCGCGACGAAGCCGATCGCGTTGTCGCCAATCTCGCTCGCGCCTATCGCTCCGATCCGTCGCTTCTGCCCGAGGGCTGGCGCACGGATGATGGAGGGATTGCGGAGCTTAGGACGATCGGCGACTTCATAGCAGGGATGACCGACCGCTACGCAATTTCGCGGCATGAGGCGCTGGTCGGGCCTGTGAACCTGCCCGCCGACCGCTTCTGACCTAGAGGTAGGACAGCCACCAGTCGCGCCGCCGCCGCTTGACCCCGGCGAACCAGCGCGACAGCGGGACGAGGATGACAAGCACCAGCAGCCAGACAAAATAGACGACGCCAAGCGACCAGCCCCAGTTCTGCGGCGGATGGCCATCGAAGATTTGATCGAACAGGTTGAGCGCGGCTTGCGGTCGGCCGATCGCGATTGCCGCCGCAAGCATCAGGCCGTGGGCAATGTACAGATGGGCGACGTAGGTAAACAGCGGAGTGCGTCCGAAATCGCCGAGAATCCGGGCCAAGGGACCGCGCAGATGCTGGATCGCAAGGAAAATCAAAAGCGACAGGCCAAGCGTGATTGCGACATAATCCGGGCTTGGCGGATATTTGAAGATGTCGAAGAAGCTCATCACGGTTCGGGTCGGATCGGCAAACGTCCGCCACGGCACTGGCGTCCCGTAATTGTTGAGGCTCCGAAGCAGGAAAAAGACCCCGAGCAACGCTACCGACAGGCCGACTAACAAGCGGTTTCGGCGCGGCGATTCCATCGCAAAGATCGGGCCGATCCCGAACCCGATGGCCATCACTCCAAGCCACGGGATGATGGCGTAGGCAATGAACACCGGCGCCCCGACGACGGGACTAGCGCCGAACAGCAGTTCCCGCGTAATCATTACCGCGTCCTGCGCCGGGGCGAACGGCGGAAGCGCGAGTGGCGACAGCGCAACCACCGCGAGACCCAGGCCAAGCACCACTTTGTCGCCGAGCCTTGCGATCAACGCCATTGCGACCATCGACCAGCCGATCGCCCAAATCACCTGCAGCAGGAAGAACGGCCGTCCGAAATTCCACGCGAACATCACGACCGTGCATTCGAGGAACACCAGCCAAAGCCCGCGGGAAAGTAGGAACCGGCTAAGATCGCCACCGGTTTTGCCGTTCGCCTTTTGCAGATAGATCGAAACGCCCGACAGCAGCACGAAGGTCGGAGCGCACAGATGGGTGACCCAGCGGGTGAGGTACAGAAGCGGCCAGCTTTGCGCTGCGTCGGTCGGGTCGAAGGCGTTGGCACTGCTGTGGAAAAAGTCGCGGACATGGTCGAGGACCATGATCGCGATCACCAGTCCGCGAAGCATGTCGATCGCTTCGAGCCGGCTGCGGCCGGTCCGGGTCAGGCCAGTCGGGTGCGGCTCGACCAGCGGACCGTCAGTCATGGTTGTAGTATTGTTGGCCATGATTCCCCCCTCTTAGCCCAAGGCGCCGGATAGCAGTTGTGCGACTCGGTTAGAAGCAGCGCCGAGGCGATTGAACGTCATCTTTGGCGCCGCAGGCGTGACGGCGGCGGTCACGCGCGTTAGAGCCGCG
>JBDSSR010000218.1:0-13873 GCA_039928675.1 Sphingomicrobium sp.
ATCCAGGAGTCACCGCTGCACGACCGCTGCGCTTCCTTGCCCACGGCTGGGGCGAAGTTTCGGCTCCGCTCGCCGACACCCAGCTCGACGCGATGAAGGCCATTGCCAACCTGGGCATCCCTGTCACTGACCTGCTCGTGCGGTGCAACGACCTAAATCAGATGCTCGCCCATTATCGCGCGATCGAACAGGCGCGGGCCGATTTGCCGTTCGACATCGACGGCGTCGTCTACAAGGTCGACCGGCTCGATCTTCAGCAGCGGCTGGGTTTCGCCGCGCGCGCTCCGCGCTGGGCGATCGCTCACAAATTCCCGGCGGAAAAAGCGCAAACCACGCTCGAGGCGATCGATATCCAGGTCGGACGAACCGGCAAGCTGACCCCGGTCGGGAGGCTGACGCCGGTTGGCGTCGGCGGAGTGATGGTGGCCAATGTAACGCTCCACAACCGCGACGAAATTAAACGGCTCGGGCTTCGCGTCGGGGACCGGGTTCGCATCCAGCGCGCCGGTGACGTCATTCCGCAGGTCGTCGAAAATCTGACCCGCGATAAGCCGCGCGAACCCTATCGGTTCCCCGACCATTGCCCGCAATGCCAGTCCGAAGCCGTGGCTGAGGAAGGCGAGGTCGACGTGCGCTGCACCGGCGGCCTGATCTGCCCGGCCCAACGGTTCGAGCGGCTACGCCATTTCGTGTCGCGAGGAGCGCTCGACATCGAGGGGCTTGGCGAGAAGTCGATCGCCGAGTTCATCGACCTCGGCTGGCTCAATTCGCCCGCCGACATTTTTCGACTGCGCGACCATCGTCAGGCGCTGATCGGGCGCGAGGGCTGGAAGGAGAAATCGGTCGATAACCTCCTTGCCGCGATCGAGGCGAAGCGTCAGCCCGACGGGCCGCGTTTGCTGTTCGGCCTGGGCATCCGCCATGTCGGCATCGTGACCGCCCGCGACTTGCTCAAATCCTTCGCCACAATTGACGAATTGCGACGTGTCGCGAGCCTCGACGATGGAGGGGCGGAACTGTCGTCGGTTCCGGGCGTCGGTCCCGTTGTCGCCCGAGCGCTGGTCGATTTCTTCCACGAACCGCACAATTGCTCGGTCCTCGACGACCTCCTGTCCGAAGTGTCGCCGGCTCGGTTCGTGAGTGATGCCAAGGCCACCCAATGGACCGGCAAGACGATCGTCTTCACCGGTACGCTCGAAACCGTGAGCCGCGACGAGGCCAAGGCCCAGGCCGAGCGGTTGGGGGCGCGGGCGGCCGGCTCGGTCAGCGCCAAAACCGATCTGGTGGTTGCAGGGCCGGGCGCGGGGTCGAAGCTCAAGAAGGCGGAGGATCTCGGCATCCGCGTCGTCACCGAAGCCCAATGGGCGCAGATCGTGGCCGAGGCCTAGCGGCGAACTACCAGCACCGGCCATTCGCCCGATCCGCGGTCGCTCAAGCGGAGACCAAGCGCCACATAAGCCGCGATCACGCCGTCCGCTTGGCTGTCGAGCAAACCCGCCAGGACGATCGTTCCGCCCGGCGCAAGCGCACCTGCAAAATCCGGCGCCAGTTCAATCAGCGGCCCGGCGAGAATGTTGGCGACAATCAGGTCGAACGGCGATCGCGCCGTGAGCATCGGCGAATCCATTCCGTCGGCGACCGCGAATACCAGCTCGCCCCCGCCATGACCGAGTTTGACCGCGTTGATCGCGGCATTGTCGCGGGCGACGCCGATAGCGATGGCGTCGATGTCGGTCGCGATACATTTGGCCTCGGGCCAAAGCGCTAGAGTTGCAAAGGCGAGCAGCCCGGTCCCGGTGCCGACGTCGGCCACATTGCCAAATTCCTGCTCCTCGCTCGCGAGCCGATCGAGCACCGCAAGGCAGCCGGCGGTGGTGGCGTGCTGGCCAGTGCCAAAGGCGAGGCCGGCGTCGATCTCGAAGTTGATCTTCGCAGGATCGGGAGGGCAGGTCGGCGTGTGTATGTGGAAGCGGCCGGCTCGGATCGGCTCGAGTCCGGCCTGACTGATGGTCACCCAATCTTCCTCGCCGAGATGTTCGACCTGCCAGTCGCCCGCACCCAGGTCGCCCAATATCGCCAACTCGTCGGCCCCGGGCACATGATCGAAATAGGCGTGGATCAGCCATTGGTCGGGCCGGGCCTCGTCGGGCTCGTCGGCCACCAGAACCGGCGGGTCGTCGCCGAACCCTTTGATCTCTCCGATTGCACCGATCGCTTCGCCCTCGGCCCGCGTACAGCGCAGCGTCGCGCGATAGCTCATTAGTGCGCGGCTTCCTTCGCCAGCCGATCGTCGAGCAGCGATGTCATGTCCGCGGCGTAGGCACGGCACGCCTGTTCATCGAGCAGCGGCTCGCCGAGCGCGAACCGGTCGCGCAAATGGCTTGCCGCAGGGTTAGCGGTGACGATGATCTCGCACGGGCTGTCAGCGATCCGGGCGATCGATGATCTAAGCTCCGCGACGGTCTCGCGGTGATCGCTGAAGCGGTAACCGTCGTTGCTCGAAGGGGCGAGGACGTCGGCGTAGACGATCATCCGGCACACGCCCCCGTCGCAGCTTACCCAGCGCCAGCTCAGCGAGCCGGCCGCATGGCCCGGGGTCGCAATCGCGGTCAGCATCAGGTCGCCGAGGCGGACTTCCTCGCCGTTGCGGGCGATTCTGCCGGCCAGGACCGGCGGGAATGGCTCAATAAGCCCCGCCTGGGGATCGTCCGGGCTCGGTTGTCCCGATCCGAGGACCCGTGCCGCGGCCGCCGAAGCCACCACGGTCGCACCGCTCAACCGCTGAAGTTTGGCGATCCCGCCGGCGTGGTCGAAATGCTCATGTCCGCTGAGGATCAGGCGAATGTCCGACACTCGGAAGCCGAGTTCGCGAATGTTGGCGGCGATCAGGTCGGCATCGGCTTGCGTGCCGCCGTCGATCAGCACGTGCCCGGCGCTTCCGGTGATCAGGACCGAGCTAGCCCCGCACGTGCCCACGTAATAAGCATTGCCATGGATTCGAACGGGGGGTGCCGGCTTGTCCGGATCATCCGAATCCCTGCACTCCAATGCCCACAGTGGCCCGGACTGCGCGATCGGAGCGCGCGGCTGCTCGATCACTCGTGGCGCCTTGCCAAGGGGAATGACGATCTGGTTGAGCTGGGCCAGCGCGGCGACCGCAATCAGGATGCTAGCGAACATAGCTTGCGCCATTGGCATCGATCACGCTGCCGGTTGCCGAAGCCGGCGCGTCGATCGCCAGCCAGCGGATGACCTCGGCAATTTCGTCGGTGCTCGCGACCCGGCCGAGCGGGATTTCGGCAACGACCTTCTCGCCGCCTCGGCCGTTCAGATAGTCTTCGGTCATTTCCGACACGGTGAACCCGGGGGCGACCGCGAAGCACAGGATTTTGTCGGCGGCATAGCCGCGAGCGATGGTTCGGGTCATCGCCACCATTCCCGCCTTGGACGCTGCATAATGCCAGTGCTGGGGCGAATCTCCACGGAAGGCGGCGCGGCTTGCGACGTTGACGATTCGGCCCGGTGTGCCGCGCTCGAGGAAGTGCGAAACGGCAAGCCGGCTCAGGTCCGCCGCCGACTGAAGGTTGATGGTCATCGTCCGCGCCCAGGCGGAGTGCCATTCGTCGTCGCTGCAATTGTCCGCGATCCCCTCATAAATCCCGGCATTGTTGATGAGCACGTCAATGCTGCCGCCAAGGCGGTCGATCGCTGCGTTCCACAGTTCTGGCGGTGCTGCAGGATCGATGAGATCGCCCGCGACGAGCGCGTCCGTGCCTTTGGTTGAATGGCCGACGACGCGATGCCCGCCGTTTTGAAGAAGAGAAAAAGCGGCTGCGCCGATGCCCCGGCTGGCGCCGGTCAGGAGGATGTTCATGCTCTTCCGATTAAAGCAGTGCAGCCGTCATTGCGAGGAGGGAATGAAGCGAAAGCAATCGCGATCGACCGGATCGCTTCGCAATGCGTGCAACCGCGACGGTGCCTAGGCAGCCAGGCCGTTGACGAATTCCGTCGCGGTCGATTTGAAGTTGGCGATCTGCTCGGCAAATCTGCCGAAGCCCTGCTCGACCTGCTCGATATCCTGCGCGACATTTTCGGTGTCGCTGCGGATCGCCGCAATCGTCGAGCTCATCGAATCGGCGGCAAGCGCGGTTTCGTCGACCGCGGCAGTGATCATCGTCACGGTTTGCGCCTGGAGCTCCATGGCTTCGCGGATCCGGTCGGCCGAGGTCTGAACTTCCTCGACAGTGCCCTGGATCGAGCCCTTGGCTTCGACCGTTTGTCGGGTCGCCTGCTGGATCGCGGTGATTTTTGCAGTGATGTCGTCGGTTGCGCGAGCGGTCTGGCTGGCGAGCGATTTCACTTCCTGGGCAACGACCGCGAAGCCACGACCGGCGTCACCGGCGCGCGCCGCTTCGATCGTCGCGTTCAGCGCGAGCAGGTTCGTCTGCCCGGCGATGTCACGGATCAGGCTGAGGATCGATTCGATCGCTTCGACATGGGCCGACAGGGCCTGGCTGACTTTCACCGCCTCGCTCGCCTGGTCGCCGGCTCGGGTTGCAACGTCGGCTGCCACTTCGACTTCGGACCTGGCATCTTCAATCGCGCGAATCAGGCCGGCCGCGGTCTGTGCGGCTTCGCGCATGGCCACTGCCGATTGCTCTGCCGCAGCGGCGACTTCGCTGGTCTTGCCAAGCATTCCGCGCGCCGATGCCGCGGTCGATCGCGTGCGCTCGGTCAGCGCCTTCGACTGTTCGCTGGTGGCGCGCACAAGGTCCGCCACCCGGCGCTCGAACTGATCGTTTTCGCGACCGCGAAGGTCGGCGGCTTCGATCGCTTCGAGAAGGGAAATCTGGGTCAGGATGATGTCGGTTTCGAACGTCATGACGCGCATCAGCGCGCCGGCACAGCTCGCGAGCTTGGCTGAATCGTCGGCGAAGCGCTCGGCGAGTTTGTCGAGCACTCCGCTCGCGACCTGGGTTCGGCTGGCAACGTAGGCCGGGATGGAGGTGCGCGCAGCATAAAGCTCGCGGCCGTATTCGGCTATGTCCTGAACCCACTGGGCATCGACCTTGCCAGTGTACAAAGCGGCGTGGCGCTTGGCTCGTTCCGGGCCAAACCGGGCCAGCACTTCAGCGGCGATCAGGTCGCCCGCATCCTCGCGCATCAGTTCGAGGTCGCGCTCAAGCGCACCGCCGGCATTGTAGGCCGCAAGGCGTGCGCTGACCTGCTCGTCCGACAAGCGCTGAAGCTGTCCCGTGTCGCCACTCATCCGTGTCATCTCCACTATCTGTCGTCTTCGATCGAAGGTCCTCATGCGCAGCGAATGGTTAAGACCGGGTTAGGCTGCGCCGTGATTCGATGGGCACCTCAATCTTGCCTCGGTGCAGTGCGGGCACTAAGCGGCCAGCCATGCCCCAAACCAATGCACGCCCGCTTTCCCCCCATCTGACCATTTGGCGCTGGGGGCCGCACATGGTCGTTTCCATCCTCCATCGCGCAACCGGAATGGCGCTTTCCATCGCTGGTCTTGCGCTTCTCACCTGGTGGCTCTCGGCGATTGCCGGCGGGGCTGACGATTATGCCGGTTTTTCAAGAGCGCTGACCTCGCCGCTCGGGCTCGTCGTGCTGATCGGGCTGACGTGGAGCTTTTTTCAGCACCTGCTGTCTGGAATACGCCATCTGGTGATGGATACCGGCGCCGCGTTCGAACTTGGCATCAACAAGACCTTTGCGCTTCTGACCATCTTCGGGTCGCTCATCCTTACAGCTTTGGTGTGGGCATATATTCTGGGAGGTCGGCCATGAGTCTCGGCCAAAGCGCAAGTCCGCTTGGCAAGGTTCGCGGCCTGGGCTCGGCGGGCGAAGGCGGCGAGCACTGGCTTAGCGAGCGCACGACCAGTATCGCACTGCTGTTCCTGGGAACCTGGCTGATCGCGTCGCTGTTGCTGCTTCCGGCGCTCGACCAGCGCACGGTCCTTGAATGGCTTCATGCTCCAAGCGGGGCGGTGCCGATGGCGCTGCTCGTCATCGCCGGCTTCAGGCATGCGCTCGACGGACTGAAGGTCGTGGTCGACGATTATGTCCATGACGAGGGCGCTCGCTTTGCCACCAACCTGGTGCTTCTGTTCCTCGCTATCGCCGGCGGCGCGCTGGCTCTGTTCGCGCTCGGCCGGATCGCGTTCGGAGTTTCGGCTTGAGCGCCTACAAGATCATCGACCACAGCTATGACGTCGTCGTCGTTGGGGCCGGTGGCGCAGGCCTTCGGGCAACAATGGGTTCGGCGGAGGCCGGACTGAAGACCGCCTGCATCACCAAGGTCTTCCCGACCCGCAGCCATACCGTCGCGGCGCAGGGCGGAATTGCTGCAAGCCTCGGCAACATGGGCCCGGACCATTGGACCTGGCACATGTATGATACCGTCAAGGGCTCGGACTGGCTCGGCGACCAGGACGCGATCGAATATCTCTGCCGGGAAGCTCCGGCGGCGGTCATCGAGCTCGAACATTCGGGCCTTCCGTTCAGCCGCACCGCCGAAGGCAAGATCTACCAGCGCGCATTTGGCGGAATGACCCAGAACATGGGCGAAGGCCCGCCGGCGCAGCGCACTTGCGCCGCCGCCGACCGCACCGGCCACGCAATGCTCCACACGCTCTACCAGCAGAGCCTGAAGTATGACGCGGACTTCTTCATCGAATATTTCGCGCTCGACCTGATCATGGAAGATGGCGTCTGCGGCGGAGTGGTCGCGATGTGTCTCGACGACGGGTCGATCCACCGCTTCCGGGCGCAGGCGGTGGTGCTTGCGACGGGGGGCTATGGCCGCGCTTTTTTCTCCGCCACCAGTGCTCACACCTGCACCGGCGACGGCAACGCCATGGTGCTTCGCGCCGGCTTGCCGCTCCAGGACATGGAGTTCGTCCAGTTCCACCCGACCGGCATCTATGGCGCCGGCGTGCTGATTACCGAGGGCGCCCGGGGAGAGGGCGGCTACCTCACCAACTCCGAAGGCGAGCGGTTCATGGAACGCTATGCCCCAAGCGCCAAGGACCTCGCCAGCCGCGACGTGGTGTCGCGGGCGATGGCGATGGAAATCCGTGAAGGCCGGGGGGTCGGCGATCAGAAGGATCACATGTTCCTTCATCTCGACCACATCGACCCGAATATTCTTCACGAGCGGCTGCCAGGCATTACCGAGACGGCCAAGACCTTTGCCGGCGTCGATCTGACGCGCCAGCCGATTCCGGTGGTTCCAACCGTCCATTACAACATGGGCGGAATCCCGACCAATTATCACGGCGAGGTCGTAACCTTGAAGGACGGCGAGCCGGACAGTGTCGTGACCGGGCTGTTCGCGGTCGGCGAAGCGGCCTGCGTCAGCGTTCACGGCGCCAACCGCCTGGGCTCGAACAGCCTCATCGACCTTGTTGTATTCGGCCGCGCCGCCGGCTTGCGCCTTGCCCAAGTGGTCAAGCCCGGCGCCCTGCAGGCCCAGCTTCCGGAAAATTCCGCCGAACTGTCGCTGGCTCGGCTCGACGGTTTCCGCAATGCCGACGGAGGCACTCCAACATCCGCAATCCGCAACGAAATGCAGCGCACAATGCAGTCCGATTGCGCAGTGTTCCGGACCGACAAGACGCTCGACGAAGGGGTTGTGAAGATCGACCAGGTCTATGCGCGCATGTCAGACGTTAAAGTGACCGACCGGAGCCTGATCTGGAACAGCGATCTGGTGGAAACTCTGGAGCTCGACAATCTCCTCGCACAGGCGGTGGTAACGATGCACTGCGCCGCCAACCGCAAGGAAAGCCGCGGCGCGCACATGCAGGAGGACTATCCCGAGCGCGACGACAAGAACTGGATGAAGCACACCATCGCCTGGTTCGACGGCTGGGGCGGAAAAAGCGGCAAGGTCCGGATCGATTATCGCCCGGTCCACGACTTCACGCTGACCAAGGACATAAAGTACATCAAGCCCAAGAAGCGGGTCTATTAGGCGCGTGGCTGGCTCGGCTGGGCGGATCGCGCCGTGCCTTGCAGCGCTTTGCGCTGCCTGGTCAGTCCCCGCGAGCGCCGAGCCGACACGCAATATCGAAGTCGATGTCGCGCGCTCCGGCCGTCCGGTCGACCGCTTCTTCGACCTCTCGGTCGGCTCCGACTATTCGGGCACGATGAGCCGCAACGATGCCCGGCGGCAGCTGAAGATCGCCTCGTCGGAACTCGGCTTTCGCTACCTTCGCTTCCACGCCATCTTTCACGACGCGCTGGGGACGGTGAAGGGCGGCCCCGACGGTCGCATCACCTACAACTGGAGCGGGATCGACAAGCTCTACGACCACATGCTCGCCACCGGCATCAAACCGTTCGTCGAGCTCGGCTTTACCCCGCAGGCCCTCAAGACTTCGGACAACAAGATTTTCTGGTGGAACGGCAATACCTCCCATCCAGCCCGCGGCCCATGGCGCGACCTGGTCGGGGCGTTCGTCCGCCACCTCGAACAGCGCTACGGCCGCCGAGAAGTCCGCAGCTGGTTTTTCGAAGTGTGGAACGAGCCCAATCTCGACGGTTTCTGGGAAAAGGCCGACCAGGCCGCCTATTTCCAGCTCTACGAAGACAGCGCGCGGACCATCAAGGGCATCGATCCGCGGCTTCGAGTAGGCGGCCCGTCGACCGCGGGCGCGGCCTGGGTGCCTGAATTCCTGGCCTTTGCAGCGAAGCGAAACGTCGCGGTCGATTTTGTCACGACCCACACCTACGGCGTCGACGGCGGCTTTCTCGACGAGGAAGGCAAGGACGACAACAAGCTGTCGACCAGCCCGGATTCGGTCATCGGCGACGTTCGTCGGGTTCGCTCCGAAATCGACGCAACGCCATATCGCGGGCTGCCGCTCTACTTCACCGAATGGAGCGCCAGCTACAATCCGCGCGATCCGGTCCACGACAGCTATTTGAGCGCGCCCTACATCCTCGAAAAGCTCAAGCGCAGCAGCGGCCTTCTCCAGGGCATGAGCTACTGGACCTACAGCGACATCTTCTATGAACCGGGCCCTCCGACAACTCCGTTTCATGGCGGCTTCGGGCTGATGACCGTCGAGGGCGTGCGCAAGCCCGCGTGGTTCGCCTACAAATATCTTCACGCCCTTAAGGGCGCCGAGGTTCCGACGCGCGACCCGCAAAGCTGGGCAGCGAGCGATGGCCAGCGAACCGCGGCGATCCTGTGGGACTGGCGCTTGCCTGACCAGCACGTCAGCAACCGACCATATTATTCCGCGCTCCACCGGTCGTCGGACGCTGCGCCGGCGACCGTCCGATTCGCGCATCTCAGGCCCGGACGCTACAGGCTTCGCGTCAACCGGACGGGCTTCGGCAGGAACGACGCGCAATCGGCGTGGATCAAAATGGGCCGGCCGGCGCATTTGTCCGCGGCCCAGCTCGCCCGGCTCCAGTCGCTGACCCGCGACCGTCCCGAAAAACAGCAACTGGTCGAGGTCCCGGCGAGCGGCGCATATTCGGTGAGCATCCCGATGCGAACCCACGACGTGGCGCTGGTAACAATGGAGCGCGTGGCGCGCTGAAGCGCCGTCGGCGACCTTCGGTGCGTGTATAAGTCCGCCGCAGCGGACCCTAAAGCAGATCCAGATTGTGCTGCTGGTTGACCAGTCGCCACTCATCGAGATCGGTTAGCATCAGCCGTGCTGCCTGCTCGACTAGGTCGGCCGCCCGGCTCAGGGGCACGCCGCGACCAAGTTCGGCCTCGATCTCACTCAGCGCGTTCGCGGTGTTTTCAGACCGGACCGCGCTGCCGCCAAAGTCGCCCTGGAACCGAATCCCAAAGACGGCGGTGCCAAGTGCCGGGAAACCCGCACCTGCAAGCGTCAGCCACGCTCCATAGTCGTTGACTACGGCGGGCCTCCACGCAGCACCCAGGACCACCGCCATCGAAACCATCAAAGTGATCCAGAAAAGCGCGGCGGAAATTCGCTCCAGCCGATGATCGAGTAGCGCGATCTGGTCCGCGTGCTTGCGGTGATAGGCGATTTGCGGCGCCAGTTCACGGGCCGCGACGGCACCTGCCAGTTCCGGCCCGCGGCCAAACCCGATTTGTCCCGTCGGACAGCCCATCGCGCGCCACACGGCCAGAGCGTACCATTCGGTCCACCGGATGGGCGCCGGATTGGTGGCGGTTCCAGCCGGTTGGGGTGCGGCAATCGCAAGCAGCGCGAGGCTGCGCATTGGCCGCAGGCGTTCCGCCAGCTGCCGATAATCAAGCCAGCGCCGATGCCATTCGTTGCGCACTCCAAGCCGCGTGTTGAGCAGGATCAGCGCGGCGATGGTCGCTTCGGCAAGCGAGAACTGGAGAAGAAAATGGGAGAAGATGTTGGCGGTCAAGCCAACGCAGACAGCGGTTCCGCCGAGTACGAAGTTGAACACGTGCCCGCTGCGGTATGTCTGCGCAAATCGGCCGGCGAGCTGGTCGCTCCAGCTGTAGGCCGAGCGCAGCAGATCCAAAGACGGCGTGACGCCGGGAACATCGGCGCAATGTTCCCGAAAGTTTTCCCATTCGTCTTGGATTGCTGCTGCGCAATGCGCTTCGCGCATCGTCTCGATCGTGAAAGGCGTCACTCCCGCAGCTGTCAGCAACAACGGATATTCGATCCTGGTGCGCCATCGCGGCATTGCCTCCCGGGCAAAGGCACGAGCGTATTTGCGCTCGTTGAGATCGGTCGGGGGAGATACGACCGACGAAAGATACGGGCGCAGATGTTCGGCATCGAACGGGCGCTTCACCGTGTCCTGAACTGCATCCGTTGCGACCGCTGGATCAAATCCGCTCCACAGCAGCCGGGTCGGCGAGCGTGCCTGCGAATCTACGTGGACAACGGCGATTCCGCGGCGAAGTGCAAGATCGACGACCTCGGCTGTACCGCCGCGACCGCGAGGCGGCTCACCATCCCATACGGCGATAAGCAGGTCCGAGTGGGCGACCGTCGCGCGCGCACCCATCACATACGCCTCCTGCACGGCAGTTGGCGCACCCTCGAGTTCGAGGACTCTGGCGGCCCGCTCGACCAGCGAGTCGAACCGGGCTTGACCGCCCGCCTCGTTGAGGGTTGCTCGATACTGTTCGCGTCCGAAGGGCAGAATGGCGTGGACCTCGAATCCCAGCTCCAGGGCCGCTTCAGCGACGATCTGGTCGGCCCCGTCGGCAAGCGGCGAGAGGAGTGCGAACTTCGCCGGTTCAGCTGAAAACCACTCCGCTTCCTCTGTTCGGACGCTGGCCGCAACCTTGGCCGTCAGTGCAAGCACATCCCGGCATTTGCGCCTCAGGTCATCCAAGCGAGGAGGGAGCGCTTCGCGCCGATGTCCAGTGACGCCGATTGTCAGTCCAAAGGGCGGCTTTGGCGGCCTCGACCGACCCCCATCTGCTTCGCTCGAGACGATCGCGTCGGCCAATTTGTCCTGTTCCCCGTCGCGCGAACCGTATCGGAGTTGCGGCTCAACGCAAACATCAGGGGTGCCCGACGCGTTTCGGCTTGCTCGCCTGGGGCCAACGCGCTTGGCGAACGCTGCGTAAGGGAGCATAAACCGGGCTCTGAGCGTGGCGGGGGGTTACCGCATGAAGCACGAGCATGAGGTTTCAGCGAACGGCTCGACGACGCTCACGGTGTTCCTGAGCTATGATCGCGATGACGAACGCACGGCCCGAATGCTGGTCGACGCTCTCGAACGCGAAGGGCTGTCGATCTGGTGGGACGGGCTGATCGACGCAGGCGTTGCCTACGCCGACAGGATCCAGGAGGCACTTTCACAGGCAGACGTGGTGGTCGTGCTGTGGTCGGAAAGTTCGGCCCGATCGCACTGGGTTCGCGATGAGGCAGCCTTCGGTCGCGACCACAATTGTCTGGTGCCAGTCTCGATCGATGGCGCAAAACCGCCACTTGGCTTCAGGCAAATCCAGAGCATTGCACTCGACAACTGGCAGGGCGCGGCGGACTCGGGGCAGGTTGAACAACTCTGTCGTTCCATCCGCGCGCTGGCCGGCACGCCCGCCCGTACGCCAATCGCTGCGGTGACTCGCGGCCCACTGGTGTCTCGCCGGACCGCGCTGGTCGGGGCCGGTTCGGTTGGCGCAGCTGCGGCGCTTGGCGGCGCGGGTTTTTATTGGCTGTCGGGTGGCGACCCGGCCAAAGCGGCGCGGATTGCGGTCCTCCCGTTCGAAAACCTCAGCGGTGATCCTGCCCAGGACTATTTTTCCGATGGGCTGGCGGAGGAATTGCGTGCGACGTTGAGCCAGGCGGAGCAGCTCGAAGTGGCTGCTCAGACGTCCTCGGAATCGTTTCGAGACGCCAAAATGACGGCCAGGGCGATGGCCCACGCACTCAACGTCAGCTATCTCATCGAAGGCAGCGTCCGCCGCTCTCCCGATGCGATCCGCGTCTCTGCGCGGATCGTCAACGGCCGCACCGGTTTCGATAAATGGTCGGGGACGTTCAACCGCAAGGCGTCCGACGCGCTTGCGGTCCAGAGCGACATCGCAGCGTCGGTGACCGACGCACTGGTGGCCGGGCTGAACCGGGATCGTCCATCAACGCGCATCGGCGGCACTCGAAATGCGCAGGCATTCGATGCCTTTCTGCTCGGCACGGCTGCCTATCGCCAGGCGGCCGGCAAAGCCACCGACCTGGAGGCCCTCAAGCAGTTTGACCGGGCGGTGGCCATCGACCGGGCCTATGCTGCGGCGTACGCAGCACGGTCGCGCACACTGACCGTGATTGCGAACAATTACGCCGATTCGGCGGGAATTCCGGCGCTTTACCATCGCGCAATCAGCGCGGCCCGTTCCGCCATCCAGCTCGCTCCGCAACTGGCCGAGGGCTATTCGGCGCTGGGTTTTGTGCTGTTCAATGGAGAATTGGACGCAAAGGGCGCCAGCGCGCCATATCAGCGCAGTTTCGAACTCGGCTACGGCAATGCCGAAATCCTCAGCGCTTATGCGAACTTTGCCGGGCGCACCGGCCGATTCGACGACGGCCGCAAGGCGATCGCTCGCGCTCAAAGCCTCGATCGACTCAATCCAAGCGTTTTCAGAAATGCCGGGTACCTTGAATATTCGGCGCGCGATTTCTCCGCTGCCGAAGGCCAGTTCCGGACAGCCTTGTCGATGAATCCGAAGTCCAGCAATGTTCACGCCGCACTCGGCGACATTGCCTTCCTGCGCGGCGACTTCAATTCCGCCCGGACACATTTCGCTCAGGAAGTTGATCGCGCGTCACGTCTCAGGGGGCTTGCAATCGTCGACATGAAAACGGGCCAGACGAACTTGGCGGAAGGCAGTTACGCCGGGCTGATCAAGGAAGGCGGTGACACCGTCCACTATCAACAGGCCCAGGTCCTTGCGCAGTGGGGCCGGAAAGACCAGTCTCTTACCCAGCTGGAACGCGCCCTCGCGCTGCGCGACGCGGGGCTGGTACGGTTGAGGAATGATCCGCTGCTCGACCCACTGAGAACGGACGAGCGCTTTGTAAGGCTCGAACAGGCGATCGGGTTTGCCTGACGAACAGAGGAGGAGTTGATGATGCGAAAGCTTGTGACGATCTCAGTTTTGGCGATGGTATTGGCAGTTGCGGGATGCCGCAATCCGGACGATCGGTTCGCCCAACACGCGACCGGACAGCCCGCTTCCTGAGCGCTTGTTTGAACCTGAAAACTCGCGGATTCCGCGTGTTTTCAACCGCCCGCGGATGTTGGCAAACATGTAAATGGTGCCAGGAGAGGACTCGCATCTCCGCGCACGGGTTCGTGGTCGGCAGGGTCGTCATCTCGGTCGATCATTTGGGCATCGTCTGCATGGATCGTCGAGGCGTCAACCGCTCTT
>JBDSSR010000219.1:0-2146 GCA_039928675.1 Sphingomicrobium sp.
CCTTTGCGCCGGCGTTGGTGACGGAGTTGAGGAACGTCGACTTGCCGGCGTTGGGCAGACCGACGAGCCCGACGTCGGCAAGCAGCTTGAGGCGTAGCCAGACCCACATTTCCTCGCCCGTCTCGCCGGTCTGATGCTGGCGTGGAGCACGGTTGGTCGAGGTTTTGTAGCTGGCGTTGCCGCGTCCGCCCAGGCCGCCTTTCATAAGCGTCACCCGGTCGCCTTCGCGGGCAAGATCGGCAAGCAGCGTGCGGTCCTCATCGTCGGCAAGGATCTGAGTGCCAGCCGGGACCTTGATCAACAGGTCGGTCCCGCCCGCGCCGGTTCGGTTGGAGCCCGAGCCGCCCTTTCCTCGCGGGGCACGGAAGTGCTGGGTATAGCGAAAATCGATGAGCGTGTTGAGACCGGGCACAGCCTCGAACACGACGTCGCCGCCCCTGCCGCCGGCGCCCCCGTCGGGCCCGCCATATTCGATATACTTTTCGCGCCGGAAGCTGACCGCCCCCGGCCCGCCCGCACCGGAGCGCACGAATATCTTCGCCTGATCGAGAAAATGCATCGCTTCACCGGTTAGGCGAAGCGAAGCGGGAGGGAAAGTTTCGCTGTCTCCCCTTTGCCGCAAATCGCGAGCCTGTGGCCAACGCAAACATGTGGCTTCGATTCTCGGCCGAAACGCTAGGCACTTCAGCCAATTCGATGCGTTCTGCACTCCACCTGACAAAGGACGGAGCGATGAACAGCACGCAGGAACGAATCGTCGCGGTCGGCCTGCTGACCCAGCGAGACCTCGGCCGGCTCGGCGAATCATTCAACCGGGTGTGGCCCGTCGAGGAGGCACCCAACTTCGGCGAACTTCTCCGCGCGATCGACGAAGCCGACCGTTCGCTTGGCACCGTTTCGGCCCGGCCTGCCGACCGCCGCTAGAAACGATCGAGCAACCGGTCGACCGTATCCTCGGCACTTCGGTCATCGGCCGATGTCGACCGCTTGGCATTCCGCTCGAGCGCCGATCGGATCAGTTCGATCTGCGAATCGGTCAAATGCTCGATTCCGATGAACCTCTCGCGCGCCTTGTCGACAGCGCGCAGCAGCTCGTCGAGCTTGGCCTGAATCGCCGCTCCGTCCCGGTTCTGGCTGTTCTGGATCAAGAACACCGCAAGAAAGGTCAGGACCGTCGTCGCGGTGTTGATCACCAGCTGCCAGGTGTCGGAATAATGGAACAGCGGCCCGCTCACCGCCCACACCACGCAGGCCAGCGAAGCGCCGATGAACGCGCCAGGCTGGCCCATCCACACCGCCGCCTTGGATGCAACTTTGGAAAACAGCTTGCTCATGGAACGGCCTAACGCGCCTGAATGCGGTTGGTGCCAGTCATCTTGCGAAACCCGATCGGGGTCGCCACCCGGGCGGCCCGTTCACGAATGACGTTGCCCGGCCTCGATGCGGGCGCGAAGCCGCTCGGCGGCAAGCGTTCGCGCAGTGTCGTGGGGTAGGCCGAGCGAATCCGCGATCGCCGGCCCGAGAAGTGCGTCGCCAAGCGCGTTGAGGACCAGCCCGAGCGTGCTTTGCGCAACCTCGTCATCTTCGTGGCCGACGGTCAGCTGGGCCACCAGGTCGCGGATTGAATCGAGAATCGGGTCTAGCGCGTCGCGGTTGCCGGTCAGGATCATCCACGCGGCAAGCGGGCCGGCGCCCTGCTTGCCAAAGGCGTCGAATGTCCCGTCGACAATGTCGCGGGCATCGGCCTCGCCGTTGCGGGCGCGTTCCACCGCTGCTCCGATGCTGGCAGTGACCGAATCGGCGATCGACCGAGCAAGCGCGCCCTGAAGTCCGGCAGCCGATCCGAAATGATGGAGGAGATTGGCATGGGTCCGGCCGATCTTCGCAGCCACCGCCTTGAGCGTAACCGCCGACGGCCCCTCGCTCAGCAGCAGCTCGCGAGCGGCCTTGAGCGCGGCCGAACGGCTGGCTTCCGGGGTCAGGCGTTCTCGCTTTATTGACATTGCTGTAAGTAAGGCTACTTTCTTCGCATGACCGCGACCATTTTGCCGGCACCCGCCGACCTCACAATTACCCCGCGTGACCGCCGGTTCGGCCGCGACGGCGCCACTCCGCGACTGTGGCACGGGGGCCGGGTCGAAGCGAC
>JBDSSR010000220.1:0-3071 GCA_039928675.1 Sphingomicrobium sp.
CGATCAGCGCGGCGTTGCTCAAGTGGCGGACCGACGCCGCCGTCGAGGCGGTGATCATTGACCACGCGGAGGGGCGCGGCTTCTGTGCGGGCGGCGACGTGGTCATGCTGGCGCGGAGCGGGTCCGAAGACGCCAGCGACGCAAAGAGGTTTTTCTTCGCCGAATATCGCCTCAACCACCTGCTCTTCACTTACCCGAAGCCGACGATCGCGATCATGGACGGGATCACGATGGGCGGCGGGGTTGGCGTATCAATGCCGTGCACCTATCGCCTCGCCACGGAGAATACGCGGTTTGCCATGCCCGAGACGAGCATCGGCCTGTTCCCAGACGTCGGCGGAGGCTGGTATCTTCCCCGCCTGCCCGGGCGCGTCGGCCAGTTCCTGGCTTTGACGGGTGCCCGGCTGGATGGCGCCGAGTGCAAGTTTCTCGGCCTCGCTACCCACTTCGTCCAGCAGCAGTCGCTCACCGACCTGATCGACCGCGTCCTCGCCGCACCCGCGCGGCTGTCCGGCGCCCTGGGTGCCGCATCCGGCACTCCGCCCGACGCCAAGATCGAAACCAATCTGGGACAGATCACGCGGCTGTTCGCATCCGACGATTATGAGGGAATCCTTGCCGCGCTCGACGCCGATGACGGCGACTGGGCCAAGGGCGAGCGCGCAACGCTCGGAACCAAGAGCCCGCTGTCGTGCAAGGTCTCGCTCCGACTGCTCGCCGAAGGAGCCGTACGAACAAGCTTCGCCGACGAAATGCGCGCCGAATATGCGCTGGCCAGCCGGGTCGTCCGGACCCACGACTTTCGCGAAGGCGTGCACGCTCTGCTGATCGACAAGCATAATCGGCCGCAATGGGATCCAGCGACCCCTGCGGAAGTCACCCAGGAAATGCTCGACGTGCTGTTTGAACCGCTTCACGGCGATGAGGCGTGGACGCCGTTCCCGGAGACTCAAGTATGAGCAAATTCCAGACGATCCTCGTTGAAACGCGCGGCGCGGTGACGCTCGTCACTCTCAACCGGCCACAGGCCCTCAACGCGTTAAACGGGGAAGTGCTGAAAGAATTGATTGCCGCCTTCGCCGCTTATGACTCCGACGACAGCCAGCATTGCCTTGTCCTGACGGGATCGGAAAAGGCCTTTGCAGCGGGCGCCGACATCAAGGAAATGCAGAGCCAGGGCTTCGCGCAAATGTATTCGAGCGACTTTTTCGCGGGCTGGGAAAAGGTCACCGCCACCCGCAAGCCGTGGATCGCGGCGGTATCGGGCTACGCACTCGGTGGCGGCTGTGAAGTGGCGATGATGGCCGACTTCATCATCGCCGCCGACTCAGCGAAGTTCGGGCAGCCCGAAATCAAGCTTGGAGTTACGCCGGGGATGGGCGGATCGCAGCGACTGGCCCACGCGATCGGCAAGGCCAAGGCGATGGAAATGTGTCTGACCGGACGGATGATGGACGCTTCCGAAGCCGAAACCGCGGGCCTCGTCGCAAGGGTCGTTCCAGCTGCCGATCTGCTCGACGAGGCGATGAAGATTGCGCAAGCGATCGCGGCAATGCCGCCGCTGGCCGCGGTTGCGGTCAAGGAAATGGTCAACGCCGCGTTCGAAATCCCGCTCGGCCCGGGCATCCGGTTTGAGCGGCGGCTGTTCCACGGCCTGTTCGGGACGCAAGACCAGAAGGAAGGCATGGCGGCGTTCGTCGAAAAGCGGCCCGGCAAATGGAAGGGTCAATAATGGCGACCATCGCTTTCATCGGGCTTGGCCACATGGGCGGCGGAATGGCTCCCAATCTGGTCAAGGCAGGTCATGAGGTCCGCGCCTTTGACCTTATTGCCGAGGCCCTCGACAAGGCGGTGTCGCAAGGCTGCAGCGCCGCTCCCTCCGCCGGTGACGCGGTCAAGGACGCGGATGTCGTCGTCACCATGCTTCCCGCCGCTCACCATGTCCGGATGGTGTTCGAAAATGACATCGTCCCCAACGCCGCGCCTGGCGCATTGCTGATCGACTGTTCGACCATCGACGTGTCGAGCGCCCGCGACGTCGGCCGCAAAGTTCAGGAGCTGGGGTTCGATTTCGTCGACGCTCCGGTGTCCGGCGGCATTGCCGCTGCAGCCAGCGGAAGCCTGACCATCATGGTCGGCGGCAGCGACCCGGCCTTCGCAAGGGCCAAGCCGATCCTCGAGCCGATGGCCAAGGCGGTGATTCACGCCGGTGGCCTGGGCGCAGGGCAGGCCGCCAAGATCTGCAACAACATGATTCTGGGAGCGACCATGGTCGCGACCTGCGAAGCCTTTGTCCTGGCACAGAAGCTCGGGCTCGATCCCGCGGTGTTCTACGATATCTCGTCAAAGGCGTCGGGCCAGAGCTGGTCGATGACGAACTATGCACCGGTGCCGGGCGTCGGCCCGGACACGCCCGCCGATCACGACTATGAAGGCGGGTTTGCCGCCGCCTTGATGCTCAAGGACCTGAAGCTCGCCGAGGAAGCTGCGCAAAGCGTCGGCGCTTACACCCCGATGGGCGCTGCCGCCGAAGATCTGTATCAGCGGTTCGTCGATCGTGGCGGGGCGTCGAAGGATTTTTCCGGGATCATCAAGATGATCGATGATAGCTGGACGCCACCAAAGGAGTGAACATGCGCATTTTCCTGATTGCCGCAACCGTTGCCCTCGTCGCCTGCGGCGGATCGCAGTCGAGCCAGGCGAGCAACGCCGGCGCAAACCGCTCGGACGCTGCAGCCGGGGTGGCGATGACCGCCGCCGCCGCTGCGCCGGTCAGCGGCGCCAGGGCGCTCGCGATCATGCACCAGCGGCACGAAGGCATGGAAGCGATCGGCAAAGCCAACAAGTCGCTTCGCCGCGAGCTCGGTGGTGGATCACCCGACATTGCAGCGGTCCGTAACGCCGCCGCGAAAATCGACGGTCTGTCACGCGAGGCGAGCGGATGGTTCCCGGCAGGCACCGGGCCGGACATCGGTAAGACCGGCGCCAAGCCCGAAATCTGGAAGACTCCCAAAGATTTCGCGGCCAAGCTCGCTGCGTTCCAGCGTAGTTCCGAAGCCTTCAATGCCGCC
>JBDSSR010000221.1:0-4558 GCA_039928675.1 Sphingomicrobium sp.
TGGTCGAACCCGGCCCCGCGCGAGCCCGGAAGGTCGCGACGAAGGTCGATGAGGTGGCGGCGCATTGCCATCACCGCCTGCGCCCTCGTGGCCCTTGCGCCAGTTCTGAATATCACCGGGATCCCGCGGGCCGTGCGGTCCACAACCGCTTGGGTGCCGGTCAGAAGGATGACGATTCGGTAAGTCGGCGAATGGTCGATCGCGATCCCGGCAAGGCGATCGGCGAACTCGCGGGCGATGGCGTCGGTCGCAGCGACGCTGGCCTGCTGGGCCTTGAGCCGGAGCAGCGCTTCGTTAGCGGACACTGCGAACCGTGCGGAATATTGCTCGGCGTCGCTGGCAAGTGCGCTGTCGCCGGACAGGGGTGGCGCCGCCGCCGCAGCCGGCTCGGCGAGCCAAACGAGGATAGCGAGTGCAAGGAGAAGTCGGGCCATAGGACCGCGATCTGTGCCGGGGAGCGGATTGACGCAAGCTGACCCCGTGGAAAGCTCGGCCTGGCCATCCTATCTTGTTGAATGATGACCCCGAAATCCACCCGTGCCGGCCCATCCACCGCGCTGCTGTTCCTTCTTCTGTTGGCCGCTGCCCTGCTTGGTGGGCTCGTTTCGCGGCAGGTTGTTCCGGGGACAAATGAATCGCCGGCGGTGGCGATCGCCAAGCCGCTGGGGGGTCAGGCGACGCTTGCACCGCTGGTCAGGGCAAGCAGCCCGGCAGTGGTCAACATCGCGGTCGAGCAGCCGTCTCCCGCCGAGCAGAATCCCTTGCTTCAGGACCCGTTCTACCGCCGTTACATGGGCGTTCCGGATTCGGCGTTGCAGCCGGTGATATCCGCGGGCTCCGGCGCCATCGTCGATGGCGCGCGCGGACTGGTCATCACCAATTTCCACGTCATCCGCAACGCCCGGACGGTCGAAGTCGGCCTCAAGGACGGGCGCCACTTTGCCGCCGTTCCGGTGGCTCTTGCGCCCAACCTCGACCTTGCAGTGCTGCGCATCGGTGCAACCAACCTGCCGTCGCTTGCACTGGCCGACAGCAGCAAGCTTCAAGTCGGAGATTACGTGGTCGCCATCGGCAATCCGTTCGGCATCGGCCAGACGGTGACGTCGGGAATCGTCAGCGCGACCAACCGTACGCTCGGCCAGGACGATGGCCGCCGCTTCATCCAGACCGATGCGCCGATCAATCCGGGCAACAGCGGCGGACCGCTGATCGACCTTGCCGGCAGGGTGGTCGGGATCAACAGCGCATTGTTCAGCCCCAGCCAGGCCAAGGGCAATGTCGGCATTGGCTTTGCAATCCCGTCCAACGTCGTCGCCCAGGTGGTTGCCCAGGCCGAAAGGAGTAAATGACCCAAATGCCCGATTTGACCCAGTCCTTCGATCTCACGCCTCCGAGCGACAGCGAATATCAGGCGCTGGTCGCCGATCTTTCCGACGAGGAGAAACACGTCCTCCTCGAACATGGCACCGAGGCGCCGTTTTGCGGCATATTCCTCGATGAAAAGAGGCCCGGGATATTCACCTGCCGGCTGTGCGGACTTCCGCTGTTCCACGGCGGCACGAAGTTCGAAAGCGGGACCGGCTGGCCAAGCTTCACACAGCCCTTTGCGCCCGATCACCTGACGACAATTCGCGATTCCAGCTACGGCATGGTCCGCACCGAGATCGTCTGCGCCCGCTGCGGCGCTCACCAGGGCCATGTGTTTCCCGACGGGCCGCCGCCGACCGGCGAGCGATATTGCATCAATTCGGTCAGCCTGGCCTTCACCGCAAAGGGCGAGGACCTGCCCGACAAGCTTGGCCGCGGAGCCCCCGAGGGCCAACCCGCGGACTAATTCCCGCCGAAATTTTCATAGTCGACACGAATCCGGACCCACGACCCGATGAGGGCCTTGCCGTTCTTGCGCGGCGGCCGAACGCGAAATTGCCAGGCCGCCTGCCGGACCGCGCTTGCAAGGTGCGAGCCGGGCGGATCGTTGGCAAGTTCGACGCAATCATCGACGCGGTTGTCGGCAATGGTTTTGCAGGCGATCAGTCCCGACCCGTCTCGCGGGTTCTTCGGCAAATAGGCGTCAAGCTCGGCGTTGGTCGGGCGGCGGGCCCATTCGGCGGCGTACATCGCGTCTCCGTTGGGGGCCTGGCCGACCTGTTGGGAATCGCCCGCGCTTCCGCTTGCGGCATGGGGCAAGGCGGCAATGTCGCCCGCGGCAAGTTCGCTGCTACTGATTTCGATCCACGGCACGGGCTGCACCGCGATGGTCGGCTTTGACGGAAGGACGATTGGCGGCGGCTTTGGCACCGGGTGCGGTTTTTGCACCTGCGGCTTGCGCAGTGGCTGCGCCTTGGCCTTGACCGCGGGCTTGGACTTGGCGCCTTCGGGGATGAGATCGACGACGAGCGCGCTCGAATCCTTTTTCCCCGGAAGCGGAATGAAGCCCAGCGTCAGAAGCACCAGCAGCAGGCCAAGGTTGACGGCAAGCGCAAGCAGCAGGCCCGACGCGCGGCGACGCGGGGTCGACTGATCATAGGGAAGGGAGAGGCGGTAGGCGGACACGGTTCCTGCCGTCTGGAACTTTGCGGAGAGCCTTGGCGGGGGCTGGCGTGCGCGTCACATAGCCGCTCGCCAAGCGAACGGCCAGTGATGCCGAAGACGCCTGTAACCTCGTTTAACTGACCCGTAACGATTGGAACTTTCGTTCCCGTTCGGGCTTATTCTTGCCAAAGATGAAAGCGATACACGATAATGGAACAGGCAAATATCCTTGCGCTGGCCGAGCGCTGCCGCCGGCTTGCGCGCGAAACCAGCGACGGCCAGATGCGCAACTCCCTCGAGGCGCTGGCAGAGGACTATGAATCTCAGCTTCCGCCCGCCGCGAGGGGGACCGGCAGCAATGCCGCGGCGGACGGCGACGATGACTCTGACGGGGGCGGTTTCAAGCCGCGCACGCGCCACTGATTTGCAAGTTTGAACGCCCTGCGATGGCGTGTAGCAAGAACCCTTGAGGAACCGCGGACGTCCGCGCGTTTGCCAGGGGGACAATTCATGACATCGAAGACCTTGACGCTGCTTGCGCTTGCCGGAAGCGCTCTGTTGGCGTTCGCCCCGGCGCAGGCCGCGCCCACCCGAAACCATGGGGATGCAGCGCTGGAGCGGACCGTCGTCGCCCTCGCCAATGAATTTGCGCGCAACGCCACCGCGCTCCACCCCGAGCGCAACGCCCACCTCATCCCCGATACGCAAAAGGTGGTCTATGTCAGCAACGGCGTGCCGATCCGTGGGCATCAATATGTCAAGCAGCTGACCAGCGCCTATGCCGCCCGGCGAAGCGCAAGCCTGCACTGGGACAAGTGGGAAGTGACCCCGGTTGGCAAGGACGCGGCGGTATTCACCGGCTGGTCGACGATGAGCGAGGAAACCCACCACGGCGTGAAGAAGCGCGGCCATTACATCTTCACCGCGGTGTTCGCCAAGACGGCGGCTGGGTGGAAGCGGGTGATCGCCCAGAAATCGCCGTTGGTCGAGTAGGGGCGGGCGCTCCTCCGCCGGAGGTTGTGACCTTCGCGGAAGTTGAGGAAGTTGAGGCCTCAACGCGCGCGCGTGAGTCATCCGATATTTCCGGCGCTATTTCCGACGCTATTTCCGGGCTTGTCCTCGCCATCCGCTTCGCATGACTCGTCGAGCGGGTTGCCGTCTTTATTCGGCGCGTTGAACTCGATCTCGGTCAGCCAGCCATCGAGCGCGATTCCGTCGTCCTCGCCAAAGCCTTCCGGATCGGGCGCGAGCATCTTGTCGAGCCACTTGCCGTATCGCGCGGGCCGCCGGCTGCGGAGCAGGAACATGGTCAGCCGCTCATCGTGATGGCGCCATTCGCCGACCTGCTCGCCATTGTGGAAGATGGGCCGCGCGACCCCGTCGAGCGCCCGCGCGATCGCGGCCTGTTCGATGCGGTGCATCCCGCAATCGAGCGCCGCGTCCCAGGCCCGGCGAAACGGAGCTCCGCAGGGCCGGTTGCGAAGCGCATAGGCGCTTGCCGGCGACAGGCCGACGAGGCGGCAGGCGCGGTCGACGCAGCCGCCCTGCGCAAGCGCTTCGATAAAGCGGATCTGCCGGTCGGCGGTCCAGCCGTCATGGCGCGGCCGAGGCGATGCCGGATCGAACGCGATCAGACGCTGTGGTTGAGAGGTGGGGGGTCGGGAGGCGGGTGGTTGAGAGGCGTGTGAGTCGCCGGGGGGCGGATCGTTCGGGGGCTGGTCGTTGGGGGGCGGGTCGTTGGGGGGCGATGCCAAGGGTTGGTCCTCCGTTGGTCGAAAGGACGGATCAGCTATCGCAAGTGGGGGTCTGTAGGACAGCACAAAATGCCGAGCGCAGTGACGCCGGTGCGCAGCGCCGCCGGAACAGCGCGAAGAGCCATTGCGTGCCGGCCGACGGGGCGCGAGGCGAGGGGCCGAGCGAACCCGATCGGCGGCACGTCGGGTTTATCCCGCGTGACGACTGAAGAGCGCGATTCTACGATTCAAGTCTTGACCTTTATGTTTCAGAAGACCATAGTAATGAAACG
>JBDSSR010000222.1:0-3465 GCA_039928675.1 Sphingomicrobium sp.
CGATGACCCGATGACCCGATGACCCGATGACCCGATGACCCGACCGCCCGAACCCGCCATCGCCGGATCGCCGACGTACGCCACGCGCGGCGCTCAAATGTTTCTGCGCCTTTCGCCCGACGAGCTCGCGCGCCTGTCCCGCTTCGGTGATCCACGGACGTATCGCGCGGGCGAGATGATCGCGCGCGCCGGCGAGATTGGTCCCGGCCTGGCACTGATCATATCGGGCGAGGTCGAGGTCAGCCGCATCGACGGGCGGGGCCAGCGCGAACTCATCGTGACTCATGACCCGGGCAGTTTCCTTGGCGAGCTTGCCCAACTGTCGGGCCGACCCTTCCTCGTCGATGCCGCCGCCATCACCGACGTCGAAGTTGTCGCAATCGCCCCGGATCGTCTGCGCGCATTGCTGATTGCCGAGGCCGATCTTGGCGAACGGATCATGCGCGCCCTGATTTTGCGCCGGGTGGGGCTGATCGAATCGGGTGCCGGACCTGTCATCATCGGCCACGAAGCCAATGGCGACGTCCTTCGGCTGGTCAATTTTCTGAGGCGCAACGGACACCCCTACGAAAACCTCGACCCGGGGAAGGATAGCTGCGCGCAAACGCTGGTCGATCGCTTTCACGTCGCGCCCGAAGAACTGCCGATCGTACTTTGCCCTGGTGGCGAAATGCTTCGCAACCCGAGCGAGGGCCAGGTTGCGCGCTGCATCGGGCTGATCGGTGCGCTCGACGGTGACAAGCTCTACGATGTCGCGGTCATCGGCGCCGGTCCATCGGGACTTGCGACCTCAGTCTATGCCGGCAGCGAGGGCCTGTCCGTGCTCACCCTCGATTGCCGATCGTTCGGGGGACAGGCCGGGGCATCCGCCCGGATCGAAAATTATCTCGGCTTCCCCACCGGTATTTCAGGAATGGCGCTGATGGGGCGCGCATTCAGCCAGGCGCAGAAGTTCGGTGTGGAAATCGCCATCCCCGACGAAGCGATCAAGCTCGAGTGCGGGAACGCGCCGTGCTTCCTTCAGCTCGCAACCGGCGAGCGTGTCCAGGCACGCAGCGTGGTGATTGCGACGGGCGCTCGTTATCGTCGGCTGGATGTCGCGAACCTCGAAGCCTTCGAGGGAACCAGCGTCCATTATTGGGCCTCGCCGCTGGAGGCAGACCTGGCCGCGGGGCGCGAGGTCGCGCTGGTCGGGGGCGGCAATTCGGCCGGGCAGGCGACGGTTTTCCTCGCCGGCCACGCCAGCCGGGTGACGCTCATCGCCCGCCGCCCGCTTGCAGCCACCATGTCGCAATATTTGATCGAGCGAATCGCCAGCCTGGACAACGTTGACGTTGTGGTCGGGGGCGAGATTGCAGCGCTGGAAGGCGAGCGGGGTGAGCTTCGGACAATCGCCCTGACCGACGGGAATCGCATTCCCGCGCGCTTTCTTTTTTCGTTCATCGGCGCTGACCCGAACACCGACTGGCTGAGGGATTCTGGAATCATGCTCAATCCGCGCGGCTTCGTCCTTACCGGAGAAGAGGCCGGGGCAGGCGCGGCGCTCGAAACCAACCGGCGTGGAATCTTCGCCGTCGGCGATGTCCGCGCGAGTTCGGTCAAGCGCGTCGCGGCCTCGGTAGGCGACGGAGCGCAGGTCGTCGCCGCGCTCCACGCCTATCTGGCGGTTAACCCGGCTCCGCCCGAGGCAGCCGCGGTCGATCCGGGGACTGCTAATGTGACAGTGGCCGCCGAATAAGCGGAGGCCCTAGTGACGCAATTCGTCGGGGACGATCCCGCCATTTTGCGCAAGCTTGTCCATCACCGCCTTGTGGAGGGCGATATTCTCTTCGGCCGAGCCGTCCGCGCCAACGTGCACGCCAAGCTCATTGGCCAGCGACTTGCGCGCATCGAGGCTCGACTCGAGGTCGAGCAGCTTGAGCAAATCGACAATCGAGCTCTTGTAATTGCCGCCGCCGCCCTTCGCAGCCGCCATTTGCCCAAGAACCGCGCCGACATCGACCTGCTGGGCCGGGGCGGATTGCGGGGCCGGCTGCCCATTCGAGTCAGCGCCAGCCTGTTCAGGCTGCGGCGCGGCTTGCTGACCATGATGAAAAATCTTGTTTAGGATATTGCCAAACAGGCTCATCGCATTTCCTTCCGGGTTGGATTCGACTGTTCAAACGCCCGGCCAGCCGCATCGGCTCCGCCTGCCGGTCGCGCAACGGGGGCCTTTCAACGCTAGTTATGGGATCGAAGACGCAGCTCAACCTGGCGACGGAGCGCAAGTCGTCGCCGCAAGCCACAAGATCTCCCCGAGCAGACGGCAGCCGCGCCCGCAGCCATGATCTGCGCGCTGCCCTTATCGGCCCGTGAGCCTAACCTTCCGCGCCCGTAGTCGACCGACGAGGGTGCCAAGGCTCACCCCGCTTATTCCGGCACCGGCTTCTCACCGGCATAGGTCCAGCTCGCAATTTTCCAGCCGGCGTCACGGCGCGCCATCACAAACGTCATGCTGCCCCTGGCGGCCATCTTTCGGCCATGTTCGGCGAACCGGTACGTTGTCGGCACGACGATGTAGGCCGAACTACCGTCGCTGCTGGCCTGGATTGCCGCGGCATGGTCCATGTGCCCGCCGGCGATCCCGCGCTTGGCGGCGTCCTTCATGTAATCGGCGGCCCAGCGTTGCGCCGAATTCGGCCCGCCCCAGACGTAGGGCGCGAACTCGTCGACGATCAGCGCCCCGTCCTCGTGCGCCGCAAAAAATGCATCGATGTCGCCCGCATTGAACTTGTCGAGCGTGGTTGTGACGACTGTCGCGGCATCGTCGGCGGGCCCGGCGGCCGCCGGCACCGTGAATAGCGACAGCATGCAGAATAACGCGGTCTTGAGCATTGCAAAGTCCCCCTGGACCGCGGCCTTACGCGCGGAGCTTCCCGAACGGGGCTGCGCCATCCACCGGGGCGGGTCAAGGGTCGGCAATGAAGCGCTCGCAGGCCTGAATGTCGATCGCCTCTCGGCACGACGGGCGCCGAGGAGGTCATGGACGCCACCGGCAGACTGATGAATGATCCGCCGCTTCGGTGCTGACGATCGCAATGAGTCGAGCTCGATGCCCCGGGCATCGATGTTGCGATGTGGCCGGACCTGAGGCCCGGCGCCACCGCCGAAGCGCGTTCATCGATTGCCCCTATTTGACCAGCGACTATAGCCCCCGAACACATGACTGAAATATCTACGATCCGCAATTTCTCGATCATCGCGCACATCGACCACGGGAAGTCGACGCTGGCCGACCGGCTGATCCAGGTGACCGGCGGGCTGACCGACCGCGAAATGACCGGAAACGCCCAGGTCCTCGACAATATGGACATCGAGCGCGAGCGCGGAATTACCATCAAGGCGCAGACCGTCCGCCTCCACTGGAAGGGCCATGAGCTCAACCTGATGGACACGCCCGGCCACGTCGACTTCGCCTATGAAGTC
>JBDSSR010000223.1:0-2280 GCA_039928675.1 Sphingomicrobium sp.
TTCCATGCTAGACTGACCGCCATGCCCCTTGCCTCTCCAACCCGCGCATGAGCGTCGCCTTTCGCCGCGATGTCGATGAGGAGCATCTCGAGCCGCGGTTCGAGCTGCCCATTCCGCCCGGTCCCAATCTGGTCACGCAGCGCGGTTTTGCATTGATCGAGGCGCGGGTTGCCGAGATCGAGGCGAAGCTCGCCGGCGACCTTGGAGAGGATGAGCGCAAGGGGATGCTGCGCGACGCCCGTTATTGGCGCAGCCGGCTGACCAGCGCCCAGATCGCCCCCACGCCGAGCGGCGACATTGTGGCGATCGGGACGCGCGTGACGATCGAGCGCGACGGCCAGCTGCGGACCTTCGAGATTGTCGGGCATGACGAGAGCGATCCCGCGAACGGCCGCATTTCCTTTGCATCGCCGCTGGTCCGCGCCCTGAACGGAGCCGAGGTTGGCCAGGCCTGCGAGTTTCCGGCCGACCAACTGGTCACCGTCACCGCAATCACGGTCGCTTAAGCCGCGCGCGCCCAGCCGCGCTCGCTTAAGCTGCGGCGCGGGCCGCTTCCTCGTCTTCCAGCATCCATTCGACCGCGGCCCCGGCGTGGATCGCGGTGGTGTCATAGACGGGCACGACATTGGCGCGGACATCGACCGCCATCACCAGCTCGGTGCAGCCCAGCACCACCGCCTCGACCCTCTGCTTGGCAAGCTCGGTGATCAGCGACTTGAGCTTGCGCTGGCTGTCGCGGATCACCCGGCCCGCGGCGAGCTCTTCGAAGATGATCCGGTCGACCTCCCGGATCCACTCCGGAGCAACCGGGGCCAAGGCGATTCCACGCGCCTCGAGCCGGTCGCGGATGTGCTGTTCGGTCATCGTGAAACGGGTACCGAGAAGCGCCACCCGGCTTCGCCCGTCTGCGACGAGCTGCTCGGCGGTGGAATCGGCGATGTGGAGCATCGGCACTCCGACCTTGGCGGCGACCCGGTCATAGACCTTGTGGCCGGTGTTGGATGTGATGATGATCCCTTGCGCACCGCTCGCTTCGAGCCGCCGCGCGGACTCCAGCGTCACGCGGGCAACTCCGTCCCAATCGTCCGCCAGCTCCATCGCCGCAAACGGCGCAAGGTCGAGACTTTCGATCGACAGGACGGCGCTGTGCAGTCCGCCGAGCCGCCGCGCGACCCCGCGATTGATATGGTCGTAATAGAGCGCGGTCGACGACCAGCTGGTGCCGCCGATAATCCCCAGCTTGCGCAATGTCGTGCCCCCCGTGATTGAGCCCACGGTCACTGTCCTTCAGCGCGGCGAGCTCCGCAAGTGGTAAACGCTTGGTTTAGCGGAGAATTAACCACGATGTGGCGAACTGCTGGAACGCCGTCAGCCGAGCGCCTTGACGATCTCCTCGGTCATCTTCTTGGCGTCGCCGAGAAGCATCATGGTATTATCGCGGTAGAACAAATCGTTATCGACACCGGCATAGCCGACCCCGCCCATCGACCGCTTGATGAACAGCACCGTCCGCGCCTTTTCGACGTCGAGCACCGGCATACCGTACAGCGGCGAACTCTTGTCGCTCTTGGCCGCGGGATTGGTGACGTCGTTGGCGCCGATGACGAAGGCGACGTCGGTTCGGGCGAATTCGCTGTTGATATCCTCCAGCTCGAACACTTCGTCATAGGGGACATTGGCCTCGGCCAAGAGGACATTCATGTGCCCCGGCATTCGCCCGGCGACGGGGTGGATGGCATATTTCACCGTCACCCCTTCCTTCTTGAGCATCTCGGCCATTTCCCGGAGCGCGTGCTGGGCCTGGGCAACCGCCATTCCGTAGCCGGGAACGATGATGACCTGCTCGGCCTGGCTCATCAGGAAGGCCGCGTCCTCGGCCGATCCGCGCTTCCAGGGCCGGTCGATCGCGGCCGAGTCGCCGCTGCTCGCAACCGCTCCGAACCCGCCGGCAATGACCGAGATGAAGCTTCGGTTCATCGCCCGGCACATGATGTAGGACAGGATCGCGCCCGAGCTTCCGACCAGCGCCCCGGTGATGATCATCGCGGTATTGTGCAGCGTGAAGCCCATCGCCGCCGCCGCCCAGCCCGAGTAACTGTTGAGCATCGAGATCACGACCGGCATGTCGGCCCCGCCAATCGGGATAATCAGCAGGAAGCCGATGGCGAAGCTCAGCCCCATGATCGTGAAGAACACCCACGGGTCCTGGTGCTGGGTGAAGAATGCGATGAGGCCGAGGATCGCCGCAAGCGTGCCAAGGTTGATGACGTGGCGGAGCGG
>JBDSSR010000224.1:0-4919 GCA_039928675.1 Sphingomicrobium sp.
TGCAAGCCCGGCTCGATCACTCCGCACACCGACTTTTCGGCCGAAGTCTATGTCCTGTCCAAGGACGAGGGTGGCCGTCACACGCCGTTCTTCGCCAACTATCGTCCGCAATTCTATTTCCGCACCACCGACGTGACGGGCGAAGTCGTCCTTCCCGAAGGCACTGAAATGGTGATGCCGGGCGACAATGTGACTCTTGGCGTCAAGCTGATCGCTCCGATTGCAATGGACCCCGGCCTGCGCTTCGCAATTCGCGAAGGCGGACGGACCGTCGGCGCGGGGGTTGTCGGTTCGATCTCGAAGTAAGTCTCGCGCCCGAGGGCGCTGGATCAATCAAGGGCCCGGTGCTTCGCCGAAGCGCCGGACCTTTTGTTGTGGCGCGTGAGCGGCGAGCGGGCGGCGAGGGGCGGATGGCGGCGCTGGACGGGGCAATGAGAAAGCCGCCACTCAATTCAACCGGGCGCTAAGCGACGTAACGAGCCGGTCGCTAAACTTCGCACCCGGCGACTGCTGCCCGGGTCTTACCCGCATGCAATTGCGCGTGACCGGCGTATTCCTGCGCTTGGGCTAAGTTAGCGCGCGTAAGTGTCAGCGTTGCCCAGCCGACAATCCGTTGAGGATGACTTGGAAGCGATGGAAAAGTGTTGTTGCCCGCGCGCCAATCGTTGATCGCTCGATCCATCGTCGCCCAACGCGCCGCTGCATTCGAGAAGTCTCCGCCAAGAACATCGTTCTGCATGCATGGATTCGGATGGTCGGTTGCGAGGCCTGACTGTCCCGCGAGCCCTGGCAGGAGGCCAACGTCGACTTGCCCCGCGATCTCCCCGTCGCCGTCGAAGTCGCCATAATCTGGACCGCCGGGACCGGTGATCAGATTGCGTGCTTTTTCGGCACCGGCCTTTGCTTCGGCCAAGGTGCGGGCCCTTCGCCAATCGCCGATAGCGGCGTCGATAGCATCCAGCCTGACCATCAGCGCCGAGCGGCTTTTTGGCTCAGCGCTGACATCCGCGCTTGGCGCGGCAAATCCTGAGTTAGATTGGGCGTCGGTATTCGTGGCGCCGGAAAGCACCTCGTTCGCATGGCGTTCGGATGAACACGCGGCCAGTGTCACTATCGCGACGAGGAAGAGATGTTTCATGGGGTTGAAAGCTGAGCGAGCGATCAAAGGTTCCCATGGCCGCTTTGCACCCAAAGCGGATACAAGCCGGGCAGAACTCGCCGCGCGGGGGTTGATCTCGTCGGTCGTCCTCTGTAGAGGCGCCTCCACAGACGGAGATTCGGTTCCGTCACTATATTATCGAGATGAGGTCGTCCGCTTTCGGGAAACCGGGTCAAGCGGGTGCGGCCTCTTGTTTTTCGGGCTTGCAACAGCCCGCGGCTCTTTCGCATCGGCAGGGACATGGAAACGCAGAATATCCGTATTCGTCTGAAGGCTTTCGATCATCGAGTGCTTGACCAGGCGACCGGCGACATCGCCGACACGGCGCGCCGCACTGGTGCATTGATCCGCGGTCCCATTCCTCTGCCGACGCGCATCGAGAAGTTCACTGTGAACCGCTCGCCGCACGTCGACAAGAAGTCGCGTGAGCAGTTCGAGGTCCGGACGTACAAAAGGCTGCTCGATATCGTGCAGCCGACGCCGCAAACGGTCGACGCGCTGATGAAGCTGGACCTTGCTGCCGGCGTCGATGTGGAGATCAAGCTCGCTTAGGCGAGGTTGCCGTTAGTCCCCGCGAAGGCGGGGATGGCCTGACGGCCAGTGCTGCCCAAGGCGGGCAGAAATTGGTGGATACCGCCGGAGATTTGCTCCGGGCTGCGTCCCCGCCGTTCCTTCTTGCGAAGGAGCACCAGCCCAGGCGGGGCACGCAAGAAATTCAACGGGCCGAGGGTTTCCAGCCGAAGTTTTTACTTCGCGAAGGAAGCCCGCAAGCACCCCGGAATTGTCCGCGGTGCCTCTGGTGAGGAGTGATTGGTCATGCGCACCGGCGTGATCGCGAAGAAGGTCGGAATGACCCGCTTGTTTCAGGCGGACGGTCGGCATGTGCCGGTTACCGTCCTGCAATTGGACGAAGTTCAGGTCGTCGGCCGCCGCGAAATCGATCGTGACGGGTACACCGCCGTCCAGCTTGGTGCTGGAAAGGCGAAGGCGAAGAATGTCGCCAAGCCGCAGCGTGGCGCTTTTGCCAAGGCTGAGGTCGAACCCAAGTCCAAGGTCGCCGAATTCCGCGTCGCCGAGGATGCGTTGCTCGATATCGGAGCGACCATCAGCGCCGACCATTTCGTCGCCGGTCAGTTCGTCGATGTTTCGGGCGTGACCCAGGGCAAGGGCTTTGCAGGCGCGATGAAGCGGTGGAATTTCCGCGGTCTTCGCGCAACCCACGGCGTCTCGGTCTCGCACCGCTCGCACGGTTCGACCGGCAACCGCCAGGACCCGGGCCGAGTGTTCAAGAACAAGAAGATGGCCGGGCACATGGGCGCTCGCAATCGCACCCAGCAGAACCTCGAAGTCGTCCGCACCGACCCGATCCGCGGACTGCTGTTCATCAAGGGCTCGGTTCCGGGCCACAAGGGCAGCTGGCTGACCATCGCCGACGCGATCAAGCTGCCGCCCAACGACGGCGCGCCCTATCCCGCAGGAATCTTCGATACCAAGGCGAAGATCGACGAGTCCGATCTTCCTGCGGCGGGCCTGGTCGACGACGCCGCCGTCCACGAGATGCCGGTGCTTCCAAGCGACGAGGAAGTAGCCGCAATCGCAGCCGAGCAGGAAGCGGGCGCTGCCGCCGAGGCGGCAGCCGCCGACGCCGCTGAAGCTGCAGGCGAGAATAACGATGCCGGATCGGGCGCGGGCGATGCCCCGGCCTCCGACGACGGCAAGGAAGGCTAAGCCATGAAGGTCAAGGTACAGACCCTAGCCAATGGCGGCTCCGCCAAAGCGGGCGGCGACATCGAGCTCAAGGACGAGATTTTCGCCGTCGAGCCGCGCGCCGACATCCTTCACCGGGTGGTCACCTGGCAGCTTGAAAAGCGCCGGGGAACCGCGCGGGGCGCTCGCGAGCGATCGGATGTTGCACGCACCGGCAAGAAATTCGGCAAGCAGAAGGGCGGCGGTACCGCTCGTCACGGCGATCGTCGCGCACCGATCTTCATCGGCGGCGGCAAGGCACACGGACCCAGGGTTCGTGACTTCAACCCGTCGCTCAACAAGAAAATTCGCGCGCTCGGGCTCAAGATGGCGCTGTCGGCCAAGGCCAAGGACGGCAATCTGGTCGTTGTCGACAATCTCGACGTCAAGGACGGCAAGACCCGCGTGCTTCGCGAGCAGCTTGGCCAGCTCGGGTTCGGCAAGACCGCGCTGGTGATCGACGGCGATGCCCTGAACGTCGGGTTCGCCCGCGCTTCGTCGAACCTTGGAAGCATCAACCTGCTCTCCGCGGTCGGAGCCAACGTCTATGACATCATGCGCCACGAAACGCTGGTCCTGACCCGCGCCGCGGTCGAAAAACTGGAGGCGCGCTTCGCCCTCCCCGAAGGGGCCAGGTAAATGGCTAGGAAGCCTGCCACCAAGACGGTCGAAAACCGTCACTACGACGTCGTCCTGTCGCCGCACATCACCGAGAAATCGACGATGCTGTCGGAAGCCAATGCGGTCGTGTTCAAGGTTGCCACCGGCGCGTCCAAGCCCGAGATCAAGGCCGCCGTTGAAGCGCTGTTCGGAGTGAGCGTGGTCGCGGTCAACACCATGATCACCAAGGGCAAGAGCAAGCGCTGGAAGGGCAAGCCTTACAAGCGTTCGGACGTCAAAAAGGCGATCGTCCGTCTGGCTGAAGGCCAGACCATCGACATTACGGAAGGGGTTCGCTCGTAATGGCCCTCAAACAATATAAGCCGACCTCGCCGTCGCGCCGTGGCCTTGTCCTGGTGGACAAGTCGTCGCTGTGGAAGGGCAAGCCGGTCAAGTCGTTGACCGAAGGCAAACGCAAGACAGGTGGCCGCAACAACAAGGGTCATGTGACCAGCCGCGGCATCGCCGGCGGCCACAAGCAGAAGTATCGGATCATCGACTTCAAGCGCCGGACCTGGGACGTCGCTGCGACCGTCGAGCGGCTCGAGTACGACCCCAATCGTTCGGCGTTCATCGCGCTGATCTCCTATGAGGGCGGCGACCAGGCCTATATCATCGCTCCGCAGCGCCTCGCTCCGGGCGACAAGGTGGTTGCCGGCAAGAAGGTCGACGTGAAGCCCGGCAATGCGATGGAGATCGGCCAGATGCCGGTCGGGACCATCGTCCACAATGTCGAGATGAAGCCGGGCAAGGGCGGCCAGATCGCGCGCGCCGCCGGGACCTATGTCCAGGTTGTCGGGCGTGACCGCGGAATGGTTATCGTCAGGCTCAATTCGGGCGAACAGCGCTACATCCGGTCGGATTGCATGGCGTCGGTTGGTGCGGTGTCGAACCCCGACAACGGCAACCAGACGCTGGCCAAGGCCGGCCGTACCCGCTGGATGGGGCGCAGGCCGCTGACCCGCGGCGTCGCCAAGAACCCGGTCGACCATCCGCACGGCGGTGGTGAAGGCCGGACCTCGGGCGGCCGCCATCCGGTCACTCCGTGGGGCAAGCCGACCAAGGGTGCCCGCACTCGTCACAACAAGTCGACCGACAAATTCATCATCCGGTCGCGTCACGCCAAGAAGAAGGGTTAAGCCATGGCCCGTTCCATCTGGAAAGGTCCGTTCGTCGAGCTTTCGCTGCTGAAAAAGGCAGAAGCTGCGCAGGACACAAGCAAGCGTTCGCCGATCAAGACCTGGTCGCGCCGTTCGACCATCCTGCCGCAGTTCGTCGGCCTGACCTTCAATGTCTACAACGGCCGCAAGTTCGTGCCGGTGTCGGTCAATGAGGACATGGTCGGAATGAAGCT
>JBDSSR010000225.1:0-2523 GCA_039928675.1 Sphingomicrobium sp.
GGCCCCGACCGGCAGATCACGGTCGAGCGGCTGGTCGCAGCGGTTGATTGCGGCCGGGTGATCAACCCGTCGCTGGCCGAGCAGCAGGTCGAAAGCGGCCTCGTCTGGGGGCTTGCCCAAGCCACGATCGACGCGCCCGAGTGGATTGCGGGAATGCCTCGCGCACGGTCCTTTGGCGGTCTTGGAATCCCGCGAATAAGCGACATTCCGCAAATCATGGTCAAAATCATCCCAAGCAGCGCCGATCCCGGCGGGTTGAACGGGCTCAGCACTACGGTTGTTGCACCGGCGGTCGCCAACGCGATTTACGCGGGCAGTGGAACGCGGCTTCGAAGCCTGCCATTTGCAGTGCCCGAATGATCCGCCCAGCCGACCACCCCATCATAAAGCCGCCGAAGATCGGGGTTCTGCTGATCAATCTTGGGACGCCCGACGCGCCCGACACCAAAGCGGTGCGGCGTTACCTCGCCGAGTTTTTGAGCGACCGGCGGGTGATCGAGATTCACCCGCTCGCGTGGAAGCCGATCCTCCACGGCATCATCCTTCGCACCCGGCCGGCCAAGTCCGCCCACGCCTATCGCCAGGTGTGGACCGAGGCCGGCTCGCCGCTCCGCGCGATCACTGGCCGGCAGGCGGCGGCTCTGAGCGCGGCCTTGCCTGCGATCAACGTCCGTTACGCGATGCGTTACGGCAATCCGGGGATTGCCTCGGTAATCGCGGCGATGGTCGCAGATGGATGCACCCGCATTCTGGCAGCCCCGCTCTATCCGCAATATTGCGCCGCAACGACTGCGACCGCCAATGATGCGGTGTTTGCAGCGCTTGGCGCAATGCGGTTGCAGCCGGCGCTTCGCACTCTTCCCCCTTATTACGACGATCCGCTCTATATTGAGGCGCTTCGGATCAGCCTGTCGCGCCAGATCGCAGCACTCGACTTCGCGCCGCAACGGCTGCTCTTGAGCTTCCACGGAATGCCCCAGCGGACGCTCGAGCTTGGCGATCCCTATCACTGCCACTGCCAGAAAACCGCGCGGCTGGTCGGCGAAGCGCTTGGCCCCGAGCTTGGTATTGAAGTCGACGTCGCGTTTCAGTCCAAGTTCGGGCGAGCCAAATGGCTGCAGCCGGCGACCGACGCGACCCTCGCCGCTTATCCGGCAAGCGGCATCACGCGGGTAGCGATTGCTGCGCCGGGATTTTCGGCCGACTGCATCGAAACGCTGGAGGAGCTCGGGATTCGCGGCCGCGAGACCTTCCTCGAGGCTGGCGGGGAGCATTTCGCACTGCTCGACTGCCTCAACGATTCGGCCGAAGGCATGGAATTGCTCGAAGTGCTCGTTGTTCGCGAACTTGCCGCCTGGCTCCCACCCACATAAGCCCGTCGCCGGAGAGAGGAGATACATATGGATCGAGTGGCAATCGTCACTGGCGGAACGCGCGGGATTGGCGAAGCAATCAGCGTGGCCCTCCGCGACATGGGAATGAAGGTCGGAGCGACGTTCGCCGGCAATGAACAGCGCGCTCAGGAGTTTACCGAGCGCACCGGAATCTCCGCTTTCAAATGGGACGTTTCCGATTTCGAAGCCTGCCAGGAAGGCGTTCGCCGGATCGAAGGCGAGCTTGGCCCGGTTGATGTGCTGGTCAACAATGCCGGAATCACGCGCGACACCACCATGAAGCGCATGGACCAGCTTAAGTGGCAGGACGTGATCGACACCAATCTGGGCGGCTGCTTCAACATGGCCAAGGCGGTCTTCGAAGGAATGCTGGAGCGGGGCTATGGCCGAATCGTCAACATCGGTTCGATCAACGGCCAGGCGGGCCAATATGGCCAGGTCAATTATGCCGCGGCGAAGTCGGGCATCCACGGCTTCACCAAGGCCCTGGCCCAGGAAGGCGCGCGCGCCGGAGTGACAGTAAACGCGATTGCGCCCGGCTACATCGACACCGATATGGTGGCCGCGGTTCCACCCGAAGTGCTTGGCAAGATCGTCTCGAAAATCCCTGTCGGACGGCTTGGACAGGCGAGCGAAATCGCGCGCGGAGTGGCTTTCCTTGTCCACGAAAACGCCGGCTTCATCACCGGTTCGACGCTGTCGATCAACGGCGGTCAGCACATGTACTAATGCCAAGGGAAGACCGCGTGCCGCCAGATTACGCTCCGCCAGCCAAGCGCTCGGTCCTGATCGCCGGGCATCAGACGTCGATCAGTCTCGAGCCCGAATTCTGGCGAGCGCTAGAGACCACGGCCAAAGCGCGGAGAATCCCGGTCAACGCTCTGGTTGCCGAGATTGACTCGGCTCGGCTTCATGCCGATCGGCCGCCCAACCTGACCTCGGCGATCCGCCAGTGGCTATTCAGCCAGCGCTCGGGCGGCTGATACGACCGCCGCGGCGAACCGCGGACGCGACTGGGGGGCCTCGGCCATGAACAGTGCCGGCTCGGTCAACTCCAGCTCGATCAACTGAAGGTTGCCGTCATTGCCGTCGACCAGGTCGACCCGCGCGTAGGTCGTTTTCTCCCGGC
>JBDSSR010000226.1:0-5377 GCA_039928675.1 Sphingomicrobium sp.
CTGACCAATCGCGCGCTTGGTGACGTGCGGATCGTCGTCAACGGCGCGGGCGCTGCGGCAATTGCCTGTACCGAACTGATCAAGGCGATGGGCGTCCGCAACGACCATGTCATCATGTGCGATCGAAAGGGTGTGATCAGCAAGCAGCGGACCGACCTTGACCAGTGGAAATCGGCGCATGCGGTCGACACCGCTCACAAGACGCTGGCCGAGGCGCTGCAAGGCGCCGACGTCTTTCTCGGCCTGTCAGCGGCGGGAGCGCTCAAGCCCGACATGCTCAAGACCATGGCCGCCGAACCGATCATCTTTGCAATGGCCAATCCGGACCCCGAGATCTGGCCGCCCGACGCAATCGAAGCGCGGCCCGACGCAATCATTGCAACCGGCCGGTCCGACTTTCCAAACCAGGTCAACAACGTCCTTGGGTTCCCCTTCATCTTTCGCGGCGCGCTCGATGTTCGGGCGACCGCGATCAACGAGGAGATGAAGATCGCCGCCGCCGAAGCGCTTGCCGAGCTGGCGAGAGAGCCGGTCCCGGAGGAGGTCGCTGCAGCCTATGGCGGGCGCTCGCAGTCGTTCGGCCGCGATTACATCATCCCGGCTCCGTTCGACCCGCGGCTGATGGAGGTTGTCGCCTCGGCGGTCGCCAAGGCCGCGATCGACAGCGGCGTTGCCCAAAAGCCTGTCGCCGACATGGACTCCTACCGCCAGGAGCTTCGCGCCCGGCTCAATCCGACGGTTGGCGTCATGAGCCTGGCTTACGAAAGCGCCCGGGCCAATCCCAAGCGCGTGCTGTTCGCGGAAGGCGAAGAACCCAACGTGCTGCGCGCCGCGATTGCATTTAAAGAAGGCGGCTACGGCACGCCGGTGCTGGTCGGCCGCGACGAAGTCTACAAGCTTCTTGCCGAGCTCGGGGTTGAAAAGCCCGAGGAGTATCAGGTGCTCAACAGTCGCAATTCGCCGCTGGTCGGGCGCGCCGTCGACTACATCTACGAGCGGCACCAGCGCCACGGAATGCTCCGCCGGGAAATCGAGCGGATGGTCAATCAGGACCGCAATTCTTTCGCTGCGGCAATGCTTGCGCTGGGCGAAGCGGACGCCATGATTACCGGCACTACGCGACCGTTCAGCCAGTCCTTAAAGCAGGTGCGGACGGTGATCGACGACGCCCCGGGAGTTACCCCGTTCGGGATCAACGTCATTGTCGGCCGACATCATACCGTGCTGATCGCGGATACTGCAGTGACCGAGCGCCCGACCGCCGAACAATATGCGGCGATCGCAATGCGCTGCTCGGCCTTTGCCCGGCGAATGGGGCTCGAGCCGCGAGTCGCTTTCACCAGCTACACTACTTTCGGCAACCCGCCGGGGATGCACGTCGAAAAGCTGCGTGCGGCCGTGACCTTGCTCGACGGCTTCCATGTCGATTTCGAATATGAAGGGGAAATGGCGCCCGATGTCGCGCTCAACCCGGGCATGCAGCAGCGCTATTATCCATTCAGTCGCCTGTCGGGGCCGGCCAACATCCTCGTCATGCCGGGGCTTCAGTCGGCGAGCATTTCGGCCAAGCTGCTCAAGGAGCTTGGCGGCGAAGGGGTGCTTGGTCCCTATCTGCTCGGGCTCGAATATCCGGTCCAGATCGCGCCGATGACGGCTTCGGCCTCCGACCTTGTAATGCTTGCAGTGCTTGCGTCTGGCGACGCCCATGCCCGCCAACAGCGCGAGGCTGCGCGGTCGAGCTAGATCCGCTCGACGCTCGAGATCGGTTCGGCATCGCGAAGCGCTGCGACGATCGAATGGAGATGGGCAAGATCATGCACTTCGATGTCGAGGTGAAAGGTCTGGAAGCTGCCGTCGCGATGGACCAGCTGGAGGTTGACGATGTTGGCGTGCTTGGCGCCAAGAATTCCCGACATGGTTCCGAGGGCGCCTGGAATGTCGCGCAAGATCACCGCCAGCCGCGCCGCGCCGCCGTCCGACCCCTCGCCCCAGGCAAGGTCGAGCCAGTCGGCATCGATCCCGTTGGCAAGCGTGTCGCAGCCAATGACGTGGACCTCGATCTCCTCGTCCTCGCGGCGCAGCCCGACGATCCGGTCGCCGGGGATCGGGTGGCAGCAAGTGGCGAGATGATAGGCAACCCCGGCGGTCAGCCCCTTGATCGAAATCGCCTGGCGCTGGCCGAGCGGGAGCGGCGCGACATCACCGCCGGCTGAACCGGGCATCAGCGCTTCCATTAGCGCCTCGTCGCTGATCCGCTTGCGCGCGATCGCGATCATCAGCTCATCCTGGTTCTCGATCTTCAATTTCTTCAGCGCGCGCTTGCTCGCGTCCTTGTCGAGCTCGGCTGGCAGCCGGGCGACGATCTCGTCATAGATTTTGCGGCCAAGCTCGACCGTCTCCTCGCGCTCCTTGTGGCGAACGAAGCGCCGCACTCCGGCGCGCGCCTTTCCAGTCGCGACAAATCGCAACCAGCTGGGCTGGGGATGCTGGGCGTCGGACAGCAGGATATCGACCTGGTCGCCGTTCTCCAGAATGGTGCGAAGCGGTACCACCCGGCCATTGACCTTGGCCCCGACCGTTCGGTCGCCAAGGTCGGTGTGAACGGCATAAGCGAAATCGACCACGGTTGCGCCCTTGGGCAGCTGGATCAGCTCGCCCTTGGGCGTGAAGGCGAAGATGCGATCCTGGTACATCGCCATCCGGGTATGCTCGAGCAGCTCCTCGGGGCTCTCGGCATGGTCGAGAATTTCGACCAGATCGTCGACCCATGGGACGTGCAGGTCGGCGCGCGGTTTGCCTTCCTTATAGGCCCAGTGGGCGGCAAGCCCGCGTTGCGCCTGGTCATGCATCTCGCGGTCGCGGATCTGGATTTCGATCCGCATCTTGCTGTCATGGATGACCGAGGTGTGCAGGCTTCGGTAGCCGTTGCGCTTGGGGGTCGAGACATAATCCTTGAAGCGGCCCGGGACCATTGGCCAGCGGCGATGGATGAGGCCCAGTGCGCGATAGCATTCGTCCACGTCGGCAACGATTATTCGAAACGCCATGACGTCGGACAATTGTTCGAAGCTGATGTGCCGCTCGGCCATCTTCTTCCAGATCGAATAGGGATGCTTCTGGCGGCCCGTCACTTCGGCTTCGAGGCCATTGTCGGCGAGGTACAGCTGGAGCCCGAGCCCGATCCGGCTGACCAGGTCGCCGCCCTGCTCGACCAGCTGTTTGAGACGCCTGGTAATCGAGGCGAAGGCGTCCGGCTCGATCTCGCGGAACGCCAGCGTCTGCATCTCGGTCATCATCTCGTACATGCCGATCCGCTCGGCCAGCGGGGCGTAGATATCCATCGTCTCGCGGGCGATCCGCCGGCGCTTGTCCTCCGACGGGATGTGGTGGAGCGTGCGCATGTTGTGCAGCCGGTCGGCGAGCTTGACCAGAAGCACCCGGATATCGTCGCTCAGCGCGAGCAGGAACTTGCGAAGATTCTCCGCGGCCCGTTCGTTCTCCGATTGCGCCTCGATCTTGCTGAGCTTGGTCACTCCGTCGACCAGCCGGGCGACATCCTTGCCGAACAGTTTTTCGATTTCCTGCGGAGTTGCCAGCGTATCCTCGATGGTGTCGTGGAGGATCGCGGTGGCGATGGTCTGGTCGTCGAGCTTGAGGTCGGTAAGAATCCCGGCGACTTCGATCGGGTGGCTGAAATAGGGGTCGCCCGACGCGCGCAGCTGTGACCCGTGCGCCTTCATCGAGAAGACATAGGCCCGATTGATCAACCCCTCGTCCGCATCCGGATCATAGGAGCGGACCTTCTCGACCAGCTCATATTGTCTCAGCACCAGCGCACGATGCTGTCACGACGCGCCAATGTGCAAGCGCCAAGTGGCACGGGCCGCCGCGCGCCGCCCGGGCGTGGGCGGCGGAACCTCAGTTGGCTGCGACTGACGGTGCGACTTTGGAGGCCGGCGCTGGCCGTGCCGAAGCGTTGCAGCGAACAAGGTCGGCCGGGGCCAGCGGGCGGCCGTCGGCAAGGAAGAGATCGACCCGACCCGCCTGCTTTGCAAGCGACTGGCAAAGCACCGCCGGGCGACTGTTCTCGGTCACTCCAACACAGCCCGTGGAAGTGCAGGTCCAGGCGATGTCCCGGGCGATAAAGCGGCCGCTGGCAGGGACCGCAAGCTTGGCCGAATAAGCCGTTGCGCCGAGCGGAGCCGCGCCGGCAACGATAAGACCAAGCGTAAAAATGGTTCGAAGCATCGCACTTCCTCCTGTTAAAGTTTCGATTTGCAACCTATAATCGAACCAAGTTTTACATTGCAACTGTTTTTTGAAACCGTCTTGTGCTTTGATCGCTGCACCCAGGGGAGTGAGCCGCGGATGGCTGTTGATATGCGAACGTCCAGTCTCGATCGTTTCCGCAAGGCGGCGCTTGCTTGCCCGATCCCTGCGGCAGTCGAGTTGATCGGTGAAAAATGGGCGTTTCTGATCCTTCGCGGCGCCTTCAACGGCCTCAAGCATTTCGAAGAGTTTCAGGGCGGGCTTGGAATTGCCCGGAATATCCTTTCCGATCGCCTGGCCAAGCTGGTCGCGGGCGACATCATGAAGCGTGCGCCCGACCCCGCCGACGGCCGCCGAGTGATCTATTCGCTGACCGACAAGGGGGAGGGCCTGCTGCCGGTGGTTCTGGCGCTGCGCCAGTGGGGCGTTCAATGGGGCTACGGCACCATGAGCGTGGTTCTGTCCGATCTTCGCGATGGCAAGCCGGTGCGCAAGATTTGCGTTCAGGCGCACGACGGGCGCGAGCTTCGGCGCAGCGAACTGATGTGGAAGGATGGCGAGGAGCAGCTGCGGGCGCTCTCGACCGCTGCCGAATAGACCTATTCCAGCGTCAGCACATGGTCGCGAAGCGATCGCGCGTCGTGCAGCGCATTGTGCGGCACTGTGCTGTTCGCCGCAGTGCTGAAGCCGATCAATGACATCAGCTGGAAGCGCAGCGGCGGGACTTCAGCCATCAGCCCCGGCCCGGTCACCAGAAGCGCGTTGAACAGCGCAAGGTCTTCGGGCCAGTCGGCGACGATCAGCGGATCGGGGTCTCCGGCGAGGTAGTGCGCAAGCAGTCCGGCTGCATCGGCGCGGCTCATTCGGGGCGAGAGCAGCTCCACCGGAACATGGTCGAGATAGGGGACGACATGCCGTTCGACCCACGGTTCAATGGGGTCCGCAATGTCGAGCGTCAGGTACAATTCCTCGCCGCCGTCGGGCACCAGCGCAAGGCTGATCAGCGCTCCGCCCCAGCCATTATATTCGGTGTCGAGGAAGTATCTCAGCGCCGCACCGCTGGTCGGCAATCGTCGCGCGCAAGCGGCCGGCCCTTACGGCACCGTTC
>JBDSSR010000227.1:0-1781 GCA_039928675.1 Sphingomicrobium sp.
CTTCCGCTCGATGCCGACCGGAGCCCGATTGCAACCGCGCTCCAGCTGATCGTGCTCGCCGCCAGGGCCAACGGGATCGCAGCGTTCGACGGCGTGTTCAACCGCCTCGACGACGCCGACGGTTTCGCTTCCGAAGCCAAGGACGGGCGCGCGTTGGGCTTTGACGGCAAGAGCCTCATTCACCCCGACCAGATCGACGCCTGCAACCGCGCCTTTGCCCCTGGCGCGGACGAGATCGCGCGCGCCCGGGCGTTGGTGGCGGCGTTCGGCGGTGGCGCCGAGCGGTTCAACGGCGAGATGATCGAAGCCATGCATGTCGCCGCGGCGCAACGGGTTCTCGACCGGGCGAAGGACTGACGCGCCTATGCGGGCGGCGGCGGCGCCCCTTGGCGAATCATCTCCATGCTGTCATGGGCCGATATGGCCCAAGTCCCCGACGCTTCCGACTATTCTTCCGGCATCCCGCTCGGACTGACCTTTGACGATGTCCTGCTGCAGCCGCTCGAATCGTCGGTCCTCCCGAGCCAGGCCGACACCCGAACCTTTTTGACCCGCGAAATCCCGCTGCAGATTCCGATCCTGTCGTCGGCGATGGATACGGTGACCGAGACCGACATGGCTATCGCCCTTGCCCAGCTTGGCGGGATTGGTGTGATTCATCGCAATCTTTCGGCCGAAGAACAGGCCGACGCGGTGCGCCAGGTCAAGCGTTTCGAAAGTGGAATGGTGGTCAATCCGATCACCATGACTCCGGGCCAGACCCTGGCCGAAGCACTCGAGCTGATGAAGGCGCATCGAATCAGTGGCATTCCGATCGTCCAGCAGTCGGGCAAGCTGGTGGGAATCCTGACCAACCGCGACGTTCGCTTCGCTGAAAATCCCGCCCAGCCCGTCAGCGAGCTGATGACCAGCGAAAACCTCGCCACCGTTCCTGTCGGAACGAGCGAGGCCGAGGCCCGGCGAATATTGCACCAGCGGCGGATCGAAAAGCTTCTGGTGGTCGATGGCGACAACCATTGCGTCGGCCTGATCACCGTCAAGGACATCGAAAAATCGGTCGCTGCGCCGTTCGCCACCAAGGATGCAGAGGGCCGCCTTCGGGTGGCTGCTGCAACGACCGTCGGCGATACGGGCTTCGAGCGCTCGCAAGCACTGATCGAGGCGGGCTGTGACTGCATCGTCATCGACACCGCCCACGGCCACAATATCGAGGTCGCAAAGGCGGTCGAGCGGATCAAGGGCCTGTCCAATTCGGTCCAGGTGATTGCCGGCAATGTCGCAACCCATGACGCTGCCCGGGCGCTTGCCGATGCCGGAGCCGACGCGATCAAGGTCGGCATTGGTCCAGGCTCGATCTGCACCACCCGGATCGTTGCCGGCGTTGGCGTTCCCCAACTCACCGCAGTGATGGACGCGGCGCGCGGCGCCGGCGATGTTCCGATCATCGCCGATGGCGGCATTCGCACCAGCGGCGACATCGCCAAGGCGCTTGCCGCGGGCGCATCGAGCGTGATGGTCGGCTCGCTTCTAGCGGGCACGCAGGAAGCGCCCGGCGAAATCTTCCTCTACCAGGGCCGAAGCTTCAAATCCTATCGCGGCATGGGTTCGGTGGGAGCAATGGCGCGCGGCTCGGCCGACCGTTATTTCCAGCAGGACATTCGCGATCACCTGAAGCTCGTCCCCGAAGGAATCGAGGGCCAGGTGCCGTTCAAGGGACCGGTCCGCGACATCATCCACCAGCTGGTCGGCGGAGTGAAGGCGGCGATGGGCTATATCGGATC
>JBDSSR010000228.1:0-9086 GCA_039928675.1 Sphingomicrobium sp.
AGCGGCACTATTATCGCGCCATGCCCAGTTCGATTGCCCTGTCGCTGCTTCTCGCGACCCAAGCCGTGCCCCCATCCCAGGCTGCGTTACCTGGTACAGCAGCCGCTGTTTGGAACCCGGCCGCCCCCTACATTACCGTGGGCCAGGACGAGCCCGGCTATCGCTCCTGGTATATGGCCGCCCCCGGCCGCGCCGATCTCGTGCGGACGTTCAACGAATATCTTGCCGGCGCCGGAGTGGCGGGCGTCGTGCCGACCTGGCAGCTGTTCCGCACCGCGACGTCGTGGGACAGCTGTGGCGCCCAGCCGTTTGAAGTGCCTCCGACCGAGGAGTGGCCGCACATCATCCAGACGCTCCGCTACATCCGCGACTTTGTGATCCCGGCGGTCGGCCCGGTCGAGCCCGTATCCGGCTATCGCAATCCCAGCCTCAATGCCTGCGCCGGTGGAGCGCCGGAAAGCGCGCACAAGCATTATTCGGCGGTGGACCTGGTGCCGCTTCGGCCGATGACTCGCGAGAGCATGATGCACGGCTTGTGCGGGAACCATTCGCGACACGGCGGGGCCTATGGGGCCGGTCTCGGCTTCTACGCCTTCATGCGGTTCCACATCGACAGCACCAAATTTCGCCGCTGGAACATGGACCCGGCGGTGGCCGCGCAATGCCCGGCGCTGCTCAAGCCCGAAGATGCCGCCAGCATCGGCCAGCCAATCCCGCCAGCGGACATGACCCAGCCAGCCGTTCAGCCCGCCCTGCCGGTGGTCGGGCCGGCGCGGGGGAATCCGCGCTAGACGAAAGGTTGTGTTGCCATAGTGCAACACCATATCGGTGCGGGACTAAAGGGGTAGAAGAATGGATCTCGAAAAGCTCACCGATCGCGCCCGCGGCTTCCTCCAGGCCGCGCAGACCATCGCGGTTCGCGAGCATCACCAGCGGATTGTGCCCGCGCATCTCTTGAAAGCGCTGCTCGACGACGAGCAGGGCATGGCCGCGGGCCTGATCGACGCCGCCGGCGGCGATGCAAGGTCGGCGCGCCGCGAGGTGGATGCACTGGTCGCAAAGATCCCGGCGGTCACGGGCAGCGGAGCATCCCAGGCGCCGGGCATGGACGGCGACACTATCCGCATTCTCGATCAGGCCGCCGAAGTAGCGCGCAAGGCCAACGACAGCTACGTCAGCGTCGAACGAATCCTGCTGGCGATGGCGCTTGCCGGCAATACCAATATCGGGGGCGTGCTCGCCAAGGCCAACCTCACGCCGCAGAACCTTAATGGCGCGATCGAGCGTCTGCGCGGTGGACGGACCGCGGACACGCAAAGTTCGGAAGACCGCTACGACGCGCTCAAGAAATATTCGCGCGACCTCACCGAAGCAGCGCGTGCCGGCAAGCTCGACCCGGTCATCGGCCGCGATGAAGAGATCCGCCGGACCATCCAGGTGCTTGCCCGCCGGACCAAGAACAACCCGGTCCTGATTGGGGAGCCAGGCGTCGGCAAGACCGCGATCGCCGAAGGACTCGCGCTTCGCATTGCCAATGGCGACGTGCCCGACGGGATCAAGGACAAGACTTTGCGTTCGCTCGACATGGGCTCGATCATCGCGGGCGCCAAGTACCGCGGCGAGTTCGAGGAACGGCTCAAGGGCGTTCTCGACGAGGTCCGCCAGGCACAGGGCGACATCATCCTGTTCATCGACGAAATGCACACGCTGGTCGGAGCGGGCAAGGGCGAAGGCGCGATGGACGCCGGCAATTTGCTCAAGCCCGCACTTGCCCGCGGCGAACTTCACTGCATCGGCGCTACGACGCTCGACGAATATCGCAAATATATCGAGAAGGATGCGGCGCTCGAGCGGCGTTTCCAGCCGGTGTTCGTCGGTGAACCCACAGTCTCCGACACGATCTCGATCCTGCGCGGTCTCAAGGAAAAATACGAACTTCACCACGGAGTCCGCATCACCGACGCAGCGATTGTCGCGGCGGCAATGCTTTCCAACCGCTACATTTCCGACCGCTTCCTTCCCGACAAGGCGATCGACCTGATGGATGAGGCCGCCAGCCGGATTCGGATGGAGCTCGAATCCAAGCCCGAAGAGATCGAAAATCTCGACCGGCGGATCATGCAGCTCAAGATCGAGCGTGAGGCGCTCAAGAAGGAGCAGGACAAGGCGTCCAGAGACCGCCTTGCAAAGCTCGAGGATGAGCTTGCCAATCTTGAGCAACAGTCGGCCGAGCTGACTCAGCGCTGGCAGGCGGAAAAGGACAAGATCGCCGGTGAAGCCAAGGTCAAGGAACTGCTCGACGCCGCCCGGCTAGAGCTTGAGCAGGCCCAGCGCAGCGGTGACCTCGCCAAGGCCGGCGAGCTCCAGTACGGCCGAATTCCCGAGCTTGAGAAGCAGCTTGGCGAAGCGGCGGCCGAAACCCACGGAGCAATGCTCCGCGAGGAGGTCACCGACCAGGACATTGCCGGCGTCGTCAGCCGGTGGACGGGCATTCCGGTCGAGCGGATGATGGAGGGCGAGCGCGAGAAGCTGCTGCAGATGGAAGCCACCATCGGCGCTCGAGTGATCGGGCAGGAGGACGCCGTCAAAGCGGTTTCAGCCGCGGTTCGACGCGCCCGGGCGGGGCTTCAGGACCCCAACCGGCCGCTCGGATCGTTCCTGTTTCTGGGCCCCACCGGCGTTGGCAAGACCGAGCTGACCAAGGCACTCGCGCAATTCCTCTTCGACGATCCCTCGGCAATGGTCCGGATCGACATGAGCGAATATATGGAAAAGCATGCCGTCGCCCGGCTCATCGGGGCGCCGCCCGGCTATGTCGGCTATGACGAAGGCGGAGTGCTGACCGAGGCCGTCCGCCGCCGGCCCTATCAGGTGGTGCTGTTCGACGAGGTCGAAAAGGCCCACGGCGATGTCTTCAATGTTCTCCTGCAAGTGCTCGATGATGGACGCCTGACCGACGGCCAGGGCCGAACGGTCGATTTCACCAACACCATCATTATCCTGACTTCGAACCTCGGGTCGCAATATCTCGCGGCGCTTGGCGAGGGCGAGCCGGTGGAAAAGGTCGAGCCACAGGTGATGGAGGTCGTACGCGGCCATTTCCGGCCCGAATTCCTCAACCGCCTCGACGAAATCATCCTCTTCCATCGGCTTAGCGCCGGACACATGGGCCCGATCGTCGACATCCAGATTGAGCGGCTCGGCGAGCTGCTGGCAGACCGCAAGATCGTGCTTGATCTGACTGACGGTGCCCGCGCCTGGCTCGGTCGGGTGGGCTACGACCCGGTCTACGGCGCCCGGCCATTGAAGCGTGCGGTGCAGAAGTATCTGCAAGACCCGCTAGCCGACGCGATCCTCGCCGGAACGGTCAACGACGGCCAGTTGGTTGAGGTCGATGAAGGCGACGGGGGCCTGGTGCTAACGCCGGTCAAGCCAGGCAACGCGCGGAAAACGGGCGTATGACGGCTAACTCGGTCCCACGCGTTCTTCAGGCGATCGAAGCCCTGAAGCGCGGCGATCGGCGCGGCGGCGCCGAGCTTCTCGCGCAAGATCTCAATCACGGTGCTCCATCGCCCGACCGCTGCCGGACCATCTCGCGTCTCGCCGCCGAGATCGGAGAGATCGACACCGCGATCGAAGCTTCTCGCCGATCTCTCTCCCCGCCGACCCTGGAGCGAATGCTGGCGCATTGGGCGCTGCTTGCAACCCACGGCCACTCGGACGAGGCCATCGCCGAGATCGAGCGCCTCGACGCGACTGTGCGGGATTCCCCCGCGGTGCTTCACTTTCGCGGCACGATTGCCGGCGAATCCGGGCGTTTTGCCGAGGCGGAGGAACTGTTTCGCCGGGCCCTCGCCAAAGTTCCGGAATCGAGCCCGACCTGGTTCTCGCTGTCGATGATCAAGACCTTCGAGCCGGGCGATCGCGACATCGACGCGATGGAAGCCATGGCGCGCAACCCTGGCGGGGCGACCAGCCCAAACGCGCGATCCCAAATATCCTACGCGCTGGGCAAGGCATATGACGAGTGCGGCGACTTTGGGCGCGCGTTCGAAAGCTATCGCCAGGGCGCGGCAATTCGCCGGCAAGACGGACATTATGACGTGCCCGCTGCAAGTGCCGCGGCGGACCGCGTCATCCGCGATTTTACGCCCGAAACATTGCGCAAGCTGCGCCCTTCGCAATTGACCGGGCAGCGATCGCTGTTCGTGACCGGCCTGCCCCGGTCGGGAACGACGTTGGTCCAGCAGCTTCTGACCGCCCATTCGCGAGTCATCGGCGGGGACGAGGTCAATTTGCTCAAGCCCGCCCTTCTCCCGACCCTCGACTTTACCTATCGCGGTGCGATTGCTTACCAGGAGCGTGCGGCGAGCGACGATCCGTGGGGCGACATCGCGCGTGATTACGATCGCTTCATCACCATGCGCTTTCGCGAGCCCGGGCTGGTCGTCGACAAGTCGCTGGGCCAATCGACCCTGATCGGCTTTCTCCTCCATTCGCTGCCCGATGCGAAGATCGTCTGGCTACGCCGCAATGCCGAAGATGCTGCGCTGTCGTGCTTCCGGACGTCGTTCACGGCGGCAACGCACTGGAGCTGGTCGATCGCCGACATCGCGGACCATTTCCGGATCGAGGATCGCCTGTTTGAACATTGGCGCAGCGCGTTCGCCGACCGGATACTGGTCGTTCCCTATGAAGATATGGTCAAGGATCCGGGCGAGTGGATCAGTGCTATCGCCGAGCATGTCGGACTTGACGCGGAAGGCGGCATGGAACGGTTTCACGAAAGCGACCGCACCGTTCGGACAGCAAGCGTCAAGCAGGTCCGCTCACCGGTGACGACCGACCGGATCGGCGCAGCGGGTCGCTATCCCTTATTCTCGAAAGAGTTCGACGCAGTCTATCGCCGCTGATTGACCGCTCGATTCCGGGGCAACCCGCACCCATCCCACTCCAACGAAAAAGGGGCGGACCGAAGTCCGCCCCTTTCCCTCTTTTTCACTAACGACGTCAGGCCTTACTGACCGCGTTCACCACGCTCGACCGGAGCTGGCGGCGGCGGCGGCGGAGGCGGCGGCACTGGGCACATCGCGTCCGCTGCAATCATCGACCCGTCCGGGCAGGTCTGCATCGCAGGCGGCGGCGGCGGCGGCGGAGCGATTACCACCGGCGGCGCTACGATCGGAGCAGCGACACCACCGAACATGATGTCGAGGCCGAGGCGGACCGAACGGGCATTCTGATAGTTCGTAGCCTGACCGTAGTTGGGATCCGGATAGTACTTGATCGGAAGCCCATCGGGTCCGCTGTCATAGTCGAGATCGCCGAACTCATACCGCTTCTGGACCGCCTTCGAGTTGAAGACGTTGAAGACGTCGGCACGAAGCGTCATTTGCTGACCGGTCGGAACCGTCATCTTGTACGCGAACTTCATGTCGAGCTGATTGACCCAGGCGGTCTTCTGCGCCGTGCCGCGCGGACTGAGAACGCCACCGCAATAGCGCGATGCCGCGCCATAGCCGTTGGCAAACACATCCAGCGGATTGAAGCCGAAGCAGCTTAGCGGACGCGGCGATTCAAGGGTGAAGTTACCACCCACGGTGAACGCGTTGAAGAACGTGTAGGCACCGTAGATCTTGAAGCGGTGTCGGCGGTCGTTCGGCAGGAACCCGTACGAGCCCGGAACGAAACCTGGCTGGTCGAAGTCCTGCGTAATTCCGGCGTCGTCCTGGCCGAAGTCGGACTGCACAAAGCCTTCCGAGTTACCTTTGCTCTTCGACCAGGTGTAGCTGCCGCCGAGCGACCACACACCGTCATACGGCTTGTCGAACGTCAATTCGACCGCGTCATAAGTGCGCCTTGCCTTCGGATAACCGAGGTCGGCTGCCTTCAACGTGACCTGCGGATCACCTTGAACGCCCGGCAGGTTCACGATGATGTCGCTGCCCGGATTGGCGATCACGTACTGCGCATAGCCCGTATAGTATTCGGCGCAGGTGTAACCAGTGTCCGGGTTAACCGTATTCAAGATCCCCTGAGCTTGGCAATAGGCCAGGGCCGCGGCGTCAATTGCCGAATCTTCCGAGGTGGCCAGAAGCGAACGGTGGATGAAGTTCACGCCAACCTTCCAGCGACCGAGGCGTTGCTCGTAGCCGGCGATGAACTCGGATTCCTTCGTCGCCTTGAGGCTCGCGGAAATCGCATCCTGACCTGCCGGAACAACGCCCCGGCCGGTTACCGAACAGAATTCCCCGCTCGAGTGGCCGGGAACCAAGATGAACGGGCAGGACGACTGATAGGAACCGATGGTAGTGACCTGCGACCCGAGGATCGGAAGCCCGCGAGCATCGAAGCCAAGCAGGTTGTAACGTTCGCGGAAGTAATATTCCCGACCGCTCTGGCGGAACGCCGTGTTCGAAGCCAGTGGCAGATAGTATTGGCCGTAGAACAGCTTGAATCGCCCGCTCTTATTGGCTCCGACATCGTAGGTCAGGCCGATACGCGGCGCCCAGTTGTTCTTGAGACTGATGTACGGATCGCCAGTGATGCTGTTTACCTGGAAGTTGTCACGGCGGATGCCAGCATTGATCGTCAGTCGATCAGTCGGTCTCCACTCGTCTTCAAGATAGATCGCCTGGTTCTTGCCTTTGAACGAGCCCGCACTGTTGTAATAGTTAACTTCGATGCGGCGCTTGGTAGCGGTCGGACCTCCGCCGCCACGCAAGAGAAAATAAGCGCCACCGCCGCCGTTCAGGGTGCAGGCCTCGACGCTGATGAACTGGATCGAGGGATCGCAAAGCGTCTCGCCGCCCGAACGGAAAGTGTGCTCGGTCAGCGTATTGTTTTCCTGGTCGATACCGGCGCGGAAATGGTGATCGCCAACGAAGTGGGCAAGCACATCGATGTCTGCGCGATAGAACTTCCGTTCGGTTTTGTACGGGTCCTGGTAGCTCGAGACACGCTGCCCGTTGAGGTAACCGCCGTTGGGAAGAATGTTGCCGGTCGTCGGATCGGTATAATCGAGGCCCGACGAGTTCCGGATGAACGGCAAGCCTGCAGCGCCAGCGACGCCCCCATAGTCGAAGCGATCGCGCATGCGGCCATAGGCACCCGAAATCGTGAAGAAGTCCGTCAGGCGGCCGGTATACTTGCCGACGTAGTTGAGCCCACCGCCGTGGAATGCACTGACGGATGACGCAATCCCGAACTCGGGATTGTCGCGTGAGGTGCCGGGATTGGTGTCCGAATAGACGACGTCGCTGCGGTAAAGCGTGTTGCGAGTATCGAAAATGGTGAACTCGAAGTGGTGGCCATCGATCGGAATCGCATCGATCTTCGCGCCCCAGAACGGATCGGTGTTCTTATATTCGTACGCAGTCTCGGCGACGGTATTGATGCTGCGATACCGACGATCGTTCATCTGCAGCAGGCCGTAAACGAACAAGCGATCACGGAAGATCGGTCCGCCAGCTTCAGCGGTGATATTCAGCGACTTGTCATAGTCGAAGTGACGGTTGGTGGTCGGATCGCACTGGACGCCGGTCGACGTGTCGGAACAGTTCAGCAGATCGCGGTTGTCGGAGCGGAGCCCCTCGGGTGCCCAATTGACGTGCATTGCCGCCGTCCAGTCGTTGGTGCCCGCCTTGGTGATCGCGTTGACGATACCGCCCGTGGCGCGGCCGAATTCGGCCGGATAACCGCCGGCCTTCACTTCGACCGACTTGTAGAAGTCGAACGGAACTTCGGCCGAACCGAGGTAATTGTCGAAGTTCGTCGTGTTGAGGCCGTTGACGTAATAGGCGTTCTCCGCGACCGAACCGCCGCCGATCGAGGCGAGGTTGCCGAACGCGGTGTCACCGCGCGTGGTGCTCGGCGCGAGGAGGATGACCGAGGTCAGGCTGCGGCCAACGGGGACGATCTGCTTGATCTGCTCGACGTCGACGTTGAGGCCGGTCGTGGTGCCGGTAAACGCCTGAATACGGCGGCCCGTGACGACGATGTTGCCCGCTGCCGAAGCAAGCGTGATTGGGATCGATGAAGTCTGGCCGGAGACGACGTTGACTGCCGTGGCTTGGAACGACCGATTGCCCCCGGCAGTTACGGTGACGTCGTAATCGCCTGCCGGAAGGCTGGAAACGGTGAAACCGCCGTTTGAATCGGTACGAGTCGTGCGCACGGAACCCTGTTGAACCGAGCGGACGGTGACAGCGGCTCCAGCGACCGGAGCGCCCGATTCGGTGGATACGCTGCCCGACAGGCCGCCCGACGTGTAATCCTGGGCCGAAGCCGGAGCAGCGGCAACGAATGCCGTTGCGCCTGCACCGAGCAGCGCCAGCGCTTGCAAAGCCGCGGATGCGCGCAAGATCGACTTCCTCATTATATTCTCCCGAATCATGGCGGCCTCCCCAGGTCGCCGACAAATTGTACTCGGTGGAAGGCACACGCCCCCCACACCGTGCCGGCCTTCTGCAAGCGAAGACGCGCAACTGTAAAGAATTTGAAAGGATTGGAACAAAGTTTGTCGAACCACTGTGACAGACCCGCCACAGTGCGCTTTGGCGGTTTTCAGGCCGCGTTTTGCTCCGCCTTGAGGCTCGCTTGCGCATCGACGTAGGGTTCCTGCCGATCGACGCTCCAGTAGCGCAGTTCATGGAGCGGGATGGGCGTGCCTGTGATGGCGCAGATGACGTGATCGCCGTCGGAGAGGATGCGGAAGTTCCCGGCCATATAATGGATTCGCGCGGCCTTGCCGCTCCCCTTCATCAACATTTGGCCTCCATCAGCATCTGGTCACTCCTCCGGCGCATCGAACAGGCCGGGCTGAGGAGCGATGTAGGACTTGCGCGGCTTTCTCTCAACGGGCGGCGGCCGGGCAGCCGAGCCGGCAACCCCATCAGCGCCAGCAGTGCCCTGAGCGATCGCATCGACGGTTCCATCGCCGAAGTGGAGCGTCAGCGCGCCCGCCTCGCGCGCGTCGCTCGCGCGAACAAGGGTGCGCCTATCGCGGCTGGTCACTCGGGCAAAGCCGCGCTTCAGCGGTCGCTCTGGATGCGCCAGCTGGGCCATTCGCCAGGCCGCGCCCAGGC
>JBDSSR010000229.1:0-3309 GCA_039928675.1 Sphingomicrobium sp.
GGCTGGGCATTGGCAACGAGGATGTCCTTGACCACTCCGCTTTCGGGCGCGGTGATCGGGTTCATGACCTTCATCGCCTCGATGATCAGAAGCGTGTCGCCCGCCTTGACCGTATCGCCGACCGCGACGAACGGCGCAGCGCTTGGCTCGGACGAGAGGAAGACGGTTCCGACCATCGGCGACTTGATCGACTTGCCAGCCACGTCTGGCGACGCCGTGCCGGACCCCGCGGATCCGACATCTTCATGGCCGCGCATCGGCGGCGCGGATAGTGCCGGAGCACCGCCGGTCGGTGCCAACGGCGCGCCGATGATTGCTGCCGGCGTTCGGCACACCTTGATCTTGCGGTCGCCGTCCTCGACCTCGATTTCGGTCAGCTGGTTGTCGGTGAGCAGTTGGGCAAGCTCACGCACCAGGGCTGGATCGATGCGCATTGCGTCCGATTTCGCGCCTTTTGCGGGTTCGGCCATTCGCACTTCCCCATTGAATCTGGCTTATTGAATCTGGCTCTTCGCCTGAGCGCCGCCCGCTCCCTTGCAGAGGTGCGCCGCCGCGTCCAGTGCGAGGACATAGCCAAGCGCTCCCAGGCCGACGATCGAGCCCTTGGCGACCTGCCCGACAAGGCTGGTCCGGCGAAAGCCCTCGCGGGCATAGACGTTGGTCAGGTGGACTTCGATGACCGGGATGGAAAGTGCTGCAACCGCATCGCGGATGGCGATCGAGGTGTGCGAATAGCCGCCGGCGTTGATGACGACGGCGGCGGCCTTGGCCATTGCTTCCTGGAGCCAGTCGACCAGCACGCCCTCATGGTTCGACTGGCGGATGTCGAGCTGCAGCTTGAGCGCCTTGGCCCGATGCTCCAGCGTCTCGCCAATGTCGGCCAGAGTCTGGGTGCCGTAGATGCGCGGCTCGCGGCTGCCCAGAAGGTTGAGGTTCGGGCCGTTCAAGACGAAGATGAGATCGGTCATTTGCGTGTGGTCGTGGACCTTCCTATCTGCGGTTTGTCAATGACTCTCGATCCCGACCACAGCCTGTCCGTTCGCGTCAATGGCGAGCATCGCCGAATTGCCGGACCGCTGACCATTGCCGCAATGCTTGGCCAGCTTGGCCTCGATCCGCTGCGGGTCGCGGTTGAACGCAATCTCGAAATCGTCACGCGTTCGGCGCTCGGCGAGGTGCAGGTCGAGGATGGCGACGACTTCGAGATCGTCCATTTCGTCGGGGGAGGCTGAGTGACCGCGCATCGGGACATCACGGCTGGAAGCATGGACGCGGACAGCTGGACCGTTGCCGGACGAAGCTTCACCTCGCGGCTGATCGTCGGCACCGGCAAGTACAAGAGCTTCGAGGAAAATGCGGCGGCGCTCGAGGCGTCGGGGGCGCAGATCGTCACGGTCGCGGTGCGGCGGGTCAATGTTTCCGACCCGGGCAAGCCGCGGCTGACCGATTTCATCGATCCCAAGAAGGTCACCTATCTGCCCAACACTGCCGGCTGCTTCAGTGCCGAGGACGCGGTTCGAACGCTTCGGCTGGCGCGCGAGGCGGGCGGGTGGAACCTGGTCAAGCTCGAAGTGCTTGGCGAGGCGCGGACGCTTTACCCGAATATGCGCGAAACGCTGATAGCGACCGAGACTCTGGTAGCCGAGGGCTTCGAGCCGATGGTCTATTGCGTCGACGATCCGATCGCCGCGAAGCAGCTCGAGGAAGCCGGCGCGGTTGCGATCATGCCGCTCGGAGCCCCCATTGGCTCGGGCCTTGGCATCCAGAACCTCGTCACCATCCGGCTGATCGTCGAAGGCGCGGGCGTGCCGGTGCTGGTCGACGCCGGAGTTGGCACTGCAAGCGACGCAGCGGTGGCGATGGAGCTTGGCTGCGACGGCGTGTTGATGAACACCGCGATCGCCGAAGCGCGCGAGCCGGTGGTGATGGCGCGGGCGATGAAATCGGCGGTTGAGGCTGGGCGGCTGGCCTATCTTGCCGGGCGAATGGCCAAGCGACGTTACGCCGATCCATCCAGTCCGCTTGCCGGGCTGATCTGAACAAAAACTAGTCCGCTTGCCGAGCTGATCTGAACATGGGCGGGCCCGCTTGCGCGCTGATAGGAGCGGCCATCGCGCTGGACCGAGCAACGCGTTACCATTTGCTTCGTTGATATCCCTGAACCCCTTGTAAAAAGGAGAAAAAATCATGGGTGAACTCGGAGAAAAAATCAAAGGCAACGCCAATGAGGCGATCGGCAATGTGAAGCAGCAGTCGGGCAACCCCGATACCCGCGCCGAAGGCGAAAATCAGGAAACCAAGGGCAAGTTGCAGGAAAAGAAGGGCGACGTCGAAGGCGCCCTCGGCAACGACGTCTAAGCCTTATCACTTCGACTGACATGAAGGGCGTCCCGCGAGGGGCGCCCTTTTCGTTTTGCGCGATGAAGCACCCTATCTGGTCGCGACGACGATATGCGCCGACATCGGCGCTTCGAACCCGTCCGGACCCTCGAAGCGCCGCGCATCGGAGGCGAGGTCGGCGAACACCGAATCGAGCGCTTCGGGGCCGTGCTCTTCGAGTTCGACCCGCATCGGCGAGCCATAGCAAAGACCCCGCGCGGCATCCTCCGCTGCCGGGCTTCGGCTGGTCAATTCGACGGTTTCGATCGAGACCTGGTCGAACCCGGCCGCCCGCAGATCGCGCTCGATGGCGTTTCTGTCGCCGTAACCGAACGGCCCGGTCTTCATGAACATCGGCGGATTGTCGGGAAAGCGGCGTTCGAGCGTCTGCTGGGTCAACGCGCTCATCGGATTGCGGTCCAGCTCGTCCCACACCGCCATAATCAGGCGTCCGCCGTCGACAAGAACCCGGCGCGCTTGGGAATTGCCCCGCACGCGGTCGGGATAGAACATCACTCCGAACTGGCAGACGACGAGATCGAAGCTGGAATCGGCGAACGGAAGGTCGAGCGCGTCGCATTGCCGGAACGTCACCTGGCGCGAGGTAACCCGCTTTGCAGCGACGTCGAGCATCGCTTGGTTGAGATCGGTGGCCGTGATCTCACTTGCTGGAATGGCCGTGGCAAGCGCTTGGGTGACGACCCCGGTGCCAGCGGCGGTTTCGAGGATGCGGCGGGGCGCGAAGGCCGCTGCATGCTGCGCCATCAGGTCGGCGTAAGGCTGGAACAGAAGCGGCACCAGAAAGCGGTCGTAGCTGGCCGGGACCGAGCCGGAAAAACGGGCATTGACCGAGGCCATTGGGATGCTCCCGCAAAGGGCGTGGCGACGCGCACCCCATGACAGATTGGGCAACGGGCGCAAGGCGAAGGG
>JBDSSR010000230.1:0-2486 GCA_039928675.1 Sphingomicrobium sp.
GGCCTGTTCGAGGAAGAAGCCGGCGGCGAGCCGATCGACGACTGAACTCGATCAACGAATAAGCCCGGTTGATCGTCGGGACCCGCCTGGCTTTCCATCAGGCGCATGCACTGACCGGCCCGGCGGACTAAAGCGACAAGACGGTTGAAAATCCGCGCGAACAGGTCGAGCGTCGGCGGATGGACAAGCAGCGTCTAGGGGCGCCCGCGTCGCGGCGCTGGACCAAACCCGACGATTATGTCGAAGGACTGGTCCGCCGCCGCAACAGCCGTCGCGGTCGCCATCTCACTCGTGGTCGGACCGAGCCCGAGACGCCGCGCCCGATGCTTTCGACGGTGCCGTTCGCGGCCCTGATCCTGGCCCTTGCAATGCTGTCGGTGGCGATCATGATCGCGGCCTGGCCGGGCGGCTATGCTGCGCCTTCGGCCTCGCAAGCTGCGCCGACCGAGCGGGGCGTTGCCGCCAAGGGCTGGTTCCAGGACGCGCAAAAGGAGATGAAGCGATAATGGAGCGGGCCGTTCATCGGCTTGCAAGGTCGCGACCGACAGGATGATCGGATGCATACGGGGCCGCTCTTCCTGATCGCATTGCTTGCCCAGGCCGCAGCGCCGCCTACCGCCGGCACCGGTGAGTCCGCCACGTCCACCCATGGCCAGCCACTCTACGGCCCCAAACTTGCTGCAAAGCCAGCCAAGCCCCAGTATAAGGCGTCGTCCGAGGATGGTTGCGCAAAGCAGCGGCCGAGCAGCGAACGCGAGATCGTGGTGTGCGCGCCGCGTACCGACGGATACCGGCTCAACCCCGACATTCTCGAAGCAAAGCGCGAACTCAAGGGCCAGGCCAATCGCCCGAACCCCTCCCCGGATTACAAGGGCAATGGCTGCTCTGCGGTCGGCCCGTTCGGCTGCACTGGAACGCCGGCGGTCAACCTCATTGCGGCAGCGATCGTGCTTGCAACCATGGCCAAGACGGCGGCGACCGGGGGCAATGTCGGGAAGATGTTCGTCACCGACCCGCAAAAGACCGAATATCAGCTTTATCTCGAAGCCAAGAAGCGCCGCGAGTCGGCCGAGAAAGCGGCTGCCGCGGCGCAGCTAGCGTCAGCGGCCCGAGCGGCGGCGGCTAAGGCCAAGGCGGCGGCCAATGCTCCGGCCAAAACTCCGGCGGCGACGCCCGCTGCTGGCGGGGCCGCGGGGTCCTAACGCCAGAGTTGAAGCGCGCGGATCGCGCCAGGCAGCTTCGCTTCTGATTCAGGCCGGGAGACCTGCCGTTCGACCAGCCTCCAGCGGCGCCGCATCTTCGAGCGCCGCCAGACGTCGGTAATCCAGACCGATCCCGACCAATCGAGCCCGTCGATGCGCGATTCGAACTCGGCCTCCGCGGCGAAAATGGCAAGCCCGGCATGGGACCGGACATAGACGCTTCCGAAGCGGTAGGCCGAGCAGGACCAGCGCTTGCCGGCCGCTTCGATCCAGCTGCTGTAATCGAGCATGACCGGCGGCTTGGAGCCGATCATCAGAACGAAATCGCGAGCGGTCAGGGCCTTGAGCGTCTTCGCGTCGCCATTGATCCATGCCCGCATGAAGCGGTGCTCCATGGTTTCGATTTCGCTCGAGCGGTCTGCCATGTTCGACGCCTTAGGTCAGGATTTTACTCCATGCTAACCCATTCGGCGGTAAAGCTGGGCGAATGATCAAGACGTCGAACAGCACCAAGAAGTCCGTCGAGCTGAGCGAAGCGCCGCGTCCTTCGCGGATCCGGCGCGAACCAGTGACCGCAGCCGAGCCGCCCAAGGGCCTTGCGGCGAAGATCAGCCGCCACTCGAGCGAGTGGGAGATCACGCTTGGGATCATCGGCATCGTGCTGTTCGCACTGGCGATCAACGCGATCCTCTTCGGAGTGAGCGCAACCCTGATCAACTAGGGCCGGCCGGGGAAGCAAGTGAGGCGGCCCCGGCGCGCTTGCGATCAGCGGGTCGCGGCGGTGGCGGTTGCAGCCGCTGCTGGAGTATCGCTTGCAATCGAGCGCCACAGCTTCATCGATCCGTCTTTCTGGCGCTTGAAGATCGCGACCCAATTGCCGGTTTCACGCATCACCGCGCCTTGTGCGGGCGTGATGAGGAAGGTGTAGGGCGCTTCGAACACGACAAGGTCGCCACCCTTGCCAATTGTCACCATGTCATGCCCAAGCCGCCACTCGACCCGGGTCTGGGCCATTTGCGCCTTCATCGCGGCTTCGTCCGCCGCTGGACCGCTGGTGTTGGCGGTGCCGTGGTACATTCCGACATAGTCGGGCGCGTCGAACGCCGCGGTGGCGTGCGCATCCTGGGCGTTATAGGCGGCGACGATCCCCAACGCGGCCTTGCGCACGTCATTCGCGCCGTTGCCCGATCGCGGGCCGTCACGGGTGCAGCCCGACAGCGACGAAGCGGCGGCCAGCGCGAGCAGCAGCCCGGCGAAGTTGCGGTTGGTCATGTGTTTCTCCCC
>JBDSSR010000231.1:0-2763 GCA_039928675.1 Sphingomicrobium sp.
TGCTCATTGTCCGATCCGACGATTGCGCCGATCCCTTCCTCGTTTGGCGAACCCCAGCGAACGAAGTGGGCGCCACGCTCGACCAGCCGCTGCAGCTTCGGCCGGTATTGAAGATAATCCCCGTAGCCGAGCAGGATCAGGCCGTCCGCCTTGCGGCTGTCTTCATAATCGACGTGCCAGTCGGACGACAGCTGCTGGATCGAGATCAGCAGATCGTAGCCGGACTGGGCGCAGTGGCGCACCATCGGGCCGAGCAGCGACAGATAGAAGGGGTTGAGGGTCGCCCCTTCAGAAAGCTGCTCGTCGAAGAACAGGACGGCAAGCGTTCGCGACTGCTGGCGGCGTAATCCCGACGCATTCTTGTTGACCTTGTAATGGAGCGCTTCGGCGGCCGCGAGCACGCGCGCCCGGGTCGCCTCGCTCACCGACGAGCTTCCAGTGAGCGCTCGCGACACGGTCGGCTGGGAAACGCCGGCGAGTGCGGCAATGTCGAATGAGGTCGGTCCCCGCTGCATCCGCGAAATCTACGCGTGCTGAATACGTATGTATAGCGGCCCAGGCAGTTCCGCTCGCGCAAACCTCTGATATTGCTATCCATCGGGGAGAGGGCTTGACCCTCCACAAGATTCACGACCGGCAACGACCGGCATTTGGGGGAATATTCATGTCGATTGTCTCATCACGCTCGCGTCTGGTTGCAGCGACCAGCCCGTTCGCGCTTGCTGCGGCGCTGGCTTCGGCAAGTCCGGCGTGGGCGGCAGACAAGGCACTCATCGTCACCGGCGCGGAAACCGCGGCGGTCGCTGCGCAGCCGGCTACGGATGCGGCCGCGACGCCGGCCGATCCCAACGCTGATGCGATTGTCGTCACCGGGTTCCGGGCGGCGCTGCGAAGCTCGACCGCAAAGAAGAAGAAGTCGGAAACGGTCGTCGAATCGATCACTGCAGAAGACGTCGGCAAATTGCCCGACAACGGTATCGGTGAATCGATTGCCCGGCTTCCAGGCATTTCGTCCCAGCGCAACGCTGGTCGCGCAAACATCATTTCGATCCGTGGTTTCGGCCCGGACTTTTCGACAACCACGCTAAACGGTCGTCAGCAGACCACCACCAATGACAGCCGAGCGGTCGAGTTCGACCAATATCCGTCGGAAATTCTGGCGGGTGTGGATGTCTACAAGACCGCCGAAGCCGATCATACCGCCGGCGGCCTCGTCGGAAGCATCGATCTGCGGACCATTCGCCCGCTCGACTATGGCAAGCGCGTGATCGCCGTTGGCGTTCGCGGCACTTACGTCGACCGCAAGCTTCAGCCGGATTCGAAGGACTTTGGCGGACGCGTATTCGGCACCTTCGTCGACCAGTTCGCCGACGGCAGGGTCGGTTTCGCAATGTCCGCCGCCTATACCGACGAACCGTACCAGACCCGCGATTTCAATGCCTGGGGCTATGGCGGCTATCCCGGCGGCGCACAGGGCATGAACGGGATCAAGACCTGGTCCGAATCCGACCAGCTCAAGCGCTTTGGCGGCAATGCCACGCTGCAGGGCAGGGTCAGCGACAATGTCACCATGACCCTTGACGGCTTCTATTCGCACTTCGTCGACAAGATCGACCAGCGCGGCTTTGAAATGCCAATGAACTGCGGCGGCGGCTGCGGGCACGATCAGATCCTCGACCAGACCGTCGATAACGGATTCGTCACCGCTGCGACCATTGCCGGCACTCCGGTCATCGAAAACTACGCCAACGATCGCCACGCCAATCAATATTCGGTGGGCTGGAACACGCTATACGACAGCCACACCGGCTGGCGAGCGCTGATCGATCTTAGCTATTCGCGGACCGACCGCACCGACGACCGGCTGGAAACCACGGCTGGCCTTGGCCACGCCTTACCGTATCCGACCGCGATCCTGTCCTACACCATGACCAGTCACGGTCCCGAATTCGTCAGCAATTACGACGGAGCCAGCCCGGCGCTGGTCCTGACAGATGTCGAAGGCTGGAGCGGTGGGACCAACCAGGCCGGATATGACAAGATCCGCAAGAGTACCGACGACCTCAAGGAAGCCCGCGCCGAAATCGAGCGCGACTTCGGCGGCTTCTTCAAGTCGTTGAAAGTTGGTGTCGACTACACCGACCACGACAAGCTGCTGACCCAGGACGAAGCCTTTCTAACGCCGCCGAACGGCGCCGAGTTTTCGGCTATCCCCGCGGACCTGTTGCTAAAGCCGGTCCTGCTCGATCGCGGTCTTGGCAGCATCATCGCCTATGACCCGCGAGTCCTCGTCGCCAACGGAATTCTCGATTATCTGCCCAACACCTTCGGGCAAAATGCCGGCTACCATGTCAAGGAAAAGGTCTGGACGCCCTACGCCATGGCGTCGCTCAACGCGCAGCTGGGCTCGGCCCAACTGACCGGCAACATCGGCGTTCAGGGAGTTCACACCGACATCCTCTCGACCGGTCTGAATTACGGCCCGGCAACCGATAGTTACTGGATGGTCCTGCCCAGCATGAACCTCAATTTCCGGTTCGACAGCGGGCTCGTGATCCGGGTTGCAGCGTCGAAGGAAATGATGCGACCACGCCTTACGGATCTCAACAATGTGGTCAATTTCGGAGCCGACATCTCGCGCAGTCCAGTGGTCTATTCGGGCGGTGGCGGCAACCCGCATCTGCGGCCCTATGAAGCCAAGGCGATCGACGTCAACATCGAGAAATATTTCGGCACCAAGGGCTACATCGCCCTTCAGACCTT